>NZ_JBFECU010000040.1:0-1059 GCF_041379855.1 Microbacterium sp. BWT-B31 | reverse complement strand
GCTGCGGCAGGGCACGTACTTCCCGGAATGGCTGCTGGAACGCCGCCGCCGGGCCGAGGCGGCGCTGACCACGGTGGTCGCGACCAGCTATCTCCTGGGCGTATCGACCCGGCGGATGGAGGACCTGGTGAAGACGCTCGGGATCACCGGACTGTCGAAGTCGCAGGTGTCCGAGATGGCGCGGGACCTCGACGAACAGGTCACCGCGTTCCGGACCCGGCCGCTGGACGCCGGCCCCTACACGTTCGTCGCCGCCGATGCGCTGACCATGAAGGTCCGAGAGGGCGGGCGGGTCGTGAAGATCGCCTGCCTGGTCGCGACCGGGGTCAACGCGGACGGCTACCGGGAGATCCTCGGCCTGCAGACCAGCTCCACCGAGGACGGCGCCGGCTGGTTGACGTTCTTCCGTGACCTGGTCGCCCGCGGACTTTCCGGGGTGAAGCTGGTCACCTCCGATGCGCACGCCGGTCTGGTCGCCGCGACCGGCGTCACCCTGCCCGGAGCCTCGTGGCAGCGGTGCCGCACCCACTACGCCGCGAACCTCATGTCGGTGACCCCGAAGTCCTCGTGGCCGTGGGTGAAGACGCTGCTGGGCACGATCTTCGACCAGCCCGACAAAGAAGCCGTCAACGCCCAGTTCGACCGGGTCCTCGACGCTCTCGAACACAAGCTGCCGCGCAGCTTCGAGCACCTCGAGGCCGCCCGCGACGAGATCCTCGCGCTCACCGCGTTCCCGAAGGAGATCTGGAGACAGATCTGGTCCAACAACCCGAACGAACGATTGAACAGGGAGATCCGCCGCCGCACCGACGTTGTCGGAATCTTCCCCAACCGCGACGCGATCATCCGCCTCGTCGGCGCCGTCCTCGCCGAACAACACGATGAGTGGGCCGAGCAACGCCGCTACCTCGGCCTCGAAGCCCTCACCAAAGCCCGCCGCATCGGCGAACCCGAACCCGCCCCCGAGGAGGCAACCGAGCCAGACCTGAAAGCCCTCACCACCTGACCCCCACCCTCGAAGGATCACGAATCAGATACACCACGTCCCAGGACTTGACC
>NZ_JBFECU010000004.1:0-227288 GCF_041379855.1 Microbacterium sp. BWT-B31 | reverse complement strand
CATCCCCGCCGGCGCGGCGGTCACCAGCGTCAAGACCGCGGGCACCGCGGCATCCGTGCTCTCCAAGATGGCCCGCGTGGTCGACCTCATCGACCCCGGCGCGTGGGCCGTGAACGGATCCCTGCGCCTGGCCTCCACCGGGCTCGGTTCGCTCGACAACCTCATCAGCGGCCTCAATACCGCCGGCAAGCTCGACGTGCCTCACCTCGAGGTGCATGCCGCGACCGACACCACCCACGCCATGAACCTCCTCGACGACTTCGGCACCGACCTGAACACCGTCACCGTGCACGTCGACGCCGCGGGGAACAACGTCTTCGACTTCCCGGGCGGCCGCATCGAGACCCCCGCCGCCTCGTTCGACGCCGCCCTCCGCAACGCCGGTGGCGGAACGGATGCCGCCACCCACGCGCCCGTCCGCGAACCCGAACTCGTCACCGCCGGCGGCGGCCGCGGCCAGACCGGCCACGGCGCGGTGAACACCATCGTCCACGACGGCCCGGTCCGCACCGACACCGGCGGGTCGGGCGACACCACAGCCGTGCACGACCCCGACACGACGACAGGCGGCGGTGGCGGTGGCGACCACGGCGAGGGGGCCAGCAGGTCAGCTGCCGCGACTGGCGGCAGCGAGTCAGCAGGCGGCAACGACTGGCAGTCCGGCACCGGAGCCGATACGCACGATGGGCTCGCGGTCGACGCGCCGAGCCGGCTCGGTGACAGTGCGTCGCCGGAGGGTTGGCGGCCGCTGTCGCAGGCCGACCTCGACGGACTCCCGGTGGTGCGTGACGGGTCGCACATCAATCCGGACGGCACCTTGCAGTCGAACACCTGGTATCAGACGGGCGAGCACGAGTACCTCTACCACACCGACGAGAACGGGCATATCGACCGCTTCTACGCCGAGGAGCTCCAGCTGAAGGAGCACGAGGGTCGCCTGCGGCATGACCCGAACACCCCGGGCAAACTGCCGGGCGACCACGCCGGGCACCTGGCCGCCGACCGGTTCGGCGGATCGCCACTGCTCGACAACCTGGTGAGCCAGTTCTCGGACGTGAACTTGAGGCATTACAAGGGCCTCGAGAACGTGTGGGCTGAGGCGCTAGGCAGGACCCCTCCGGGTGAGGTTAGCGTGGACGTGCGCATCACAACGGATGCATCGGGCCGACCGACACGTTTCGACGTTCAGTCCGTGGTGAACGGAAAACCAATTGACCGATTCTTCACGCAGTAGCGAAGGTTTGGAGCGAATGTGAGTATGAGCGAGCAGGAAATCATCCACGACCTCGTATCGAGCTGGGTTTCGCTGGGTCTCGAGTATGTGGCCGCTGCTCCGAACGTTTCGGCGCTCTACATCTATGTCTCTTCTGAACTCGGTTCGGTGTATCCCGAGATCTTCTTTGAACAGAACGGTCGTGTCCTGTATCCGAGCGACGTGGAAGGGACCGACACAACAATTGCTCGCATCCGCAGCGTGCATCGATTCCAGTTCGAGGACCTTCAGGCGGCAGAGCGGCAGTTCGATGCTGCAGGTGTGTCCCGGCCGACCGAGTACCGGGTGTACTACGAGCCGTCGACGCGAAAGCTTGATGTTCAGGTGTCTCGTGACCTGATCTACGCCAACGACGACAGCAAGGTTCCCGAACGTGGGATCGAGTATTGGCTCGGTGACAGAGCGCCGATGCTCACTTGATTGGGCCGAGCGCCGACACACTCAGGCTCCACGTGAGAGACGAAGCCGGCTACCGAGGGCTACACCACTTTAGGCGGCACTACTTCGCGCACCACCTGAAACCCCCGGAGATCCGGGAGTTTTCTGCTTCGCGGAGACCCGACTCAGCTGAGCATGCCCCCGTCGATGCGGTACTGCGATCCCGTGATGAAGGACGAGGCGTCGGATGCGAGGAACAGCACGAGTTCGGCGACGTCCTCGGGCGCGGCGTACCGGCCCAGGGGGATGGATGAGGCGATGGCCTCGCGGGGCACCCCCGCGCCTTCTTCGAGCGAATCCATCATGCGCGTGGTGACGGGCGAAGGGTGGATCGAGTTCACACGCACACCCTTCGCTGCCGATTCCTGCGCGGCGATGCGAGTGAGGCCCGTGATCGCGAACTTCGATGTGACGTAGGGCGAGACGGGCAGCGGACCCGCCGACAGCCCGCCGATCGACGAGGTGTTGATGACACTTCCCGACCCCTGGGCGTACATCACTGGAAGCACGTAGTGCAGGCCGAGCCAAGAGCCGCGGACGTTGATCGCGATCACGCGATCGAAGTCTGCGACGGCCTGATCGACCAGCGGTGCGACCTTCCCCTCCACGCCCGCGTTGTTGAAGAACACGTCGATGCGGCCGAACGCGGCGACGGTCTCGTCGACGTAGCGCTTCACATCCTGCTCATCGCTGATGTCGGCCGTGATCGCGATCACGCGCTCACTCGCGCCGAGCGATTCCACTGCGGCGGCGAGCGCGTCCGCCGAGATGTCGACGATCGCGACGCGTGCGCCCTGTGCGAGCAGCGCGGCTGCGGCCGCGACACCCAGCCCGCCGGCACCGCCTGTGATCAGAGCGGCTTTGCCAGAGAGATCCTCATACGTGGCCATGGTGTTTCCTTTCATCCGGTCGAGACGATCTGCACACAGGAAGTCGACGCGGCGTGTGCCGCAACGTCGTGACTCCGGTTCATCCTCCTATCGCGATCCTGACACCGCTTGTGCCTGCGAGTGCGGTCATCTGCTCGACACGGCACGAGTCGGGGCTACCGTGAACGCATGAGCGAGGTCGCCGACCGCATCCGCGCCGAGCTGCGCGCGGCGGCCGATCCGTCCCGGGCGGCGGGCGCGCAGGCCTACATGAAGTCCGCGATGCCGTTCCTCGGGGTGCGCGTTCCCGAGGCGCGTGCGATCGCCAAGCGAGAGACGAAGGGCCAGACGGATGCCGCAGCACTGCGTGATCTCGCGCTCGAACTGTGGGACGAGGCATCCCATCGCGAAGAGCGCTACGCGGCGCTGGCCGTGCTCGCCGCACCGCCGCTGAAGGCGGACCCCGCGATCGTGCCGATCATCGAACACGTGGTCAGAACCGGACAGTGGTGGGATTTCACCGATGAGCTGGCCCACCGCATCGTCGATCTGCTGGAGGCCGATCCGCTCCCGGCAGCTGCGCTGGTGCGCGGGTGGAGCGTCGATCCGGACTTCTGGATTCGGCGGGTGGCGATCATCGCGCAGCTCGGGCGCCGGGAGCGCACCGACCCCGTCCTGCTCGCCGACGTGATCGAGCCGAACCTGGGCGACAGCGAGTTCTTCATCCGCAAGGCGATCGGCTGGGCGCTGCGCGACTATGCGCGCACGGCTCCGGACTGGGTGCGCGACTACGTCGCGGCGCACCCGATGAGCGGGCTCAGCAGGCGTGAGGCGCTCAAGCACCTGTGACGGGCGGGCTCGGCCCGGTGAGTATGCGTCGGGCCGAGGCATCCGTCAGCTGTTCAGCTCTTGGAGGATCAGCGGAAAGACGTCCTGATGCGCGTGGCGACCGATGAACAGGTCGGTGTAGCGGTAGCCGTGGATCATATGCAGCGTGTTGTGCCCGGGATGATGCCGCTCGAGGTAGTCGAACGTCGTCTTCAGCGACTCGGGCAGGAACGCGCGGCTCTCGCTGCCCGCGAACAGCGCGAAGCGTGCGGCGGTCTTCGGCGCGCCGTCGGCGAAGCGCCGGGGGAGGCCGTTGCCGTTGTGGATCGACACGATCTGGCCGGCGCGGTCCGATGCGGCCAGCTGCGCATAGAAGCTGAACGGGATCTTGCCGAACTCGCGGCCGAGCCACTCGTGCGTCTCGCCGTTCAGGTTCTCGTGCCGCCAGAGCGCCGGATGCCCCGCCCCGAGGGCGAAGCTCGCCATGTTGCAGCTGGGATTCCGGCACTCCGCGTGCCACAGTCGCACCGCGTTGCGCGTCACCCGGGCGACCCCGTGCTCGGGGCCGTCGCCCCACGCCACGTCGATGTACGGCACGCCGCCTTGCATGATCGGGCGCAGTGCGTGCAGCTTGACTCGGGACAGGCGGGGGAGGATCGGATGCAGCGATGCGCCGCTTGCGACGATCACATCGACCTCGGGGATGAGCCCCGCGACCGCGGCCATGCTGGCGGCCACCGCGCCCTGGCAGTGCGCGACGATCTTCAGCTTCGCGGCGCCGGTGCTCTCGACGATCTGCCGCACCGCGGAGGGGATGTCGTGCCCGGCGACGTCGTCGAGGGTCCACGGGCGCGGGTCGAGGTCGATCGAGCCGCGCCAGTTCAGCATCCAGACGTCCCATCCATCGTCGATGAGCGCGTCGACGATCGACACGACGTGCGGCGGACGGAACGACTCCGCGCGCATGCCGGCGCCGTGCACCAGCAGAACGGGGCCTTTGGTCGCCGACGTGTCGGCGACCACACGGACGAGGGTGAGGGCGACGCCGTCGTCCGCGCGGAAGAACACCGGCTCGTCGTGGTGCCGGCGGACGGGCGGCGGGGCGGCAGTCACGCGCCCGTTCCGATCGGCGCGTGTGAGCGGGCATCCGCCTTCGGGTCGTCCAGGTGGGCGGTGGGACTCGCGTCGACGGGCGCGCGGCGTGCGGGGGCGAGGTACGCGTCGATCACCGACTTCATGAAGAACCCGCCGAACCGGGCGATCGAACCGACACCGCCGGCGTGCGCCCCGCGGAAGGTCGTGATCTGCCGTGCGAAGTCGAGGGGGAGGATGCGGAGGATGCCGGCGCCGAGCGGTTCGCCCGAGGCCCCAGGCGGGATGTGCCCGCGCATGAGCGTGATGTAGAGCGTCGACGTGTCGCGCCAGATGTCGAGCCCCGGATCGTCGCGCACGGTCTTGAACCCGTACATCGTGAGTGGTGATCCGGTGAGGTCGCTGAACCACAGGCGGTACTGCATCTCGCGGGTTCCGGCCTGGTCTGCGGCGACGAACAGGTTCGCCCAGCCCCGGCTCACCGGCAGCTCGCCACCGAGCAGGTCGCAGTGCACGTACCCCTCCGCCGTCGCGGTGTGGTCGGGGCGCTCGGCGAAGGTCTGCACGTCGGGCGCGGTGATCGTGAGCCGGAACCGGAAGCTGTGCGAGAGCTGGCGTCCGAGCCGGAACCCCGCGGCGGGGTCGCTCTCACCGAGGGTGAAGAAGCCCTTCATCTGCTCGGTGAACTCCATGCCGCGTCCCGGCGTCGGATCGGGGGCGGGGGCGGCCGTCTTCTCGTCCGTCGCGCGAGGCGCGCGACGGCGTACGGGCTTGGCGCGTTCGAGTGCGTGCTCGACGGCGCGGTCTGCCATCGCAGCGATCGTGAGCGAGGGGTTGGGGCCGACCGGACCCGGCACCGCCGAGCCGTCGACGACGAACAGATCCGGATGCCCGAAGGACTCGTTCCAGCTGTCGACGACGCCTTCGTGCACGTGGCGTCCCATGGGCGCACCGCCGAGCGGATGCACCGTCACGACCCGCTTCGTCCACCACAGGGGGTTGTCGCGGAAGCGTCCGTCGAGCTTCTCGCTGATGTCCTTCATGGTGGCGCGCATGGCGTCGAAGTACTCCTTGCTCGTCGCCGTGCTCCACTCGACGTCGAGTTCGCCGTCGGTGAGCATGATGCGCCCGTCGGGGGTGTCGCGGCCCATTCCGAGCAGCGGCAGCGATGTCGCAGTCAGCCGTCCCTCGCCGATGAGCTTGGAGAGCTCGCCCGAGATGGTCGACTCGTTGCGGCGCGCGAGGCGGTGGGCGACGATCTGCGACACGACGTTGGCCGCACGGCGCACCGAGGAGGTGACCTGCGCGGCCTCGACCAGCCAGTTCGCGAACTCGGGGAAGCCGGCCTCCTGCACGTAGTAGCCGCGGCCGGCGCCCTCCTCGTCGACGCCGTCGGGGCGGCGGATCGCGGTGGTGATCACCGGGCCGCGGTTGGGGTCGATCAGGCGCACCGGGCCAGAGGCGCGCGAGGTGCGTCCGCCGACGCAGAAGGTGAGCAGGTCGCCGTTGCCGCTGAAGCGCATGCCCACCGCGCGGCCGAGGGCGGGGAGGTTCACGCGGTTGCGCAGCAGCAGCGCCGTCGTGCCGAAGGTGCCCGCCCCGAGGAACACCTGACCGCACGTGATCACGCGCTCGGTGCGCTCGTAGTGCCCGGCCGAGTCGGGGATCGACGCGTACTTCGTGTAGCGCACCTCGTAGCCTCCGCGCGGGTGCGGGGCGATCGAGGTCACCTCCGCGTTGGTGCGCAGGTCCGCGCCATGGTGGGCGGCGGCCGAGAGGTAGGTGTGGTCGAGGGTGTTCTTCGCGCCTTCGTTGCAGCCGAGGTCGCATTCGCCGATGAGCCGGCAGGTGAGACGCGGAATGCCGTGGATGTTGCCGTACGGCGCCTCTTCGATCACCTGCTTCTGCTGCGGTGCGGCGCCCGGGCGGGTCGAGAACGACACGGCCAGGGGCGGTGCGAACGACTCGAGCCCGAGCTGCTCGGCGGCCTCGCGCAGCGCCCTGGACTTGGGCAGGTTCGGGTAGGGGTTGGGCACCGGGGTGAGCATCTGCTCGGCGGCGTCGTAGTGGCGGTCCAGGTCGTCGCGCCCGATCGGCCAGTTCTCGTAGCCGCCGCCCGGCAGGGGGGAGTCGTGCACGAACCAGCGCTCGTCCTTGCGCAGCAGCACGTTCGCGTAGATGAGGGAACCGCCGCCGAGACCCGCCGACACGATGCCTTCGAGCTTGCGGAACGAGCGCACGTCGAACAGGCCGAACAGCTCGTCCTTGGGCTCCCAGAACGCCCGGCTCATGTCGTACGGGGTGCGGGCGAAGCTTCCCGGAGGGTACGCCCGGCCGCGTTCGAGCAGCACGACCGAGCGGCCGGCCTCGGCGAGCCGGTAGGCCGAGACGGATGCCCCGAACCCGGATCCGACGACGACGGCGTCGACGTGCTCGTTCACGTGCGGCATGTCAGGACGCCCCGGAGCGGACTCGGAACGCGGGGGTGCGGAACATCGACGGTACCTCCCTGAGGGGTGAGGCGACGGCTCAGGACGACGGCGGACAGCAGCGGCACGACGACGGAACACGGCGGGCGGGAGGATGCCGCAGCCCCCAGACCTGCCGGTCCCACCGGTTCTCACCGTAGTGAGCGGGGTGCCGGTCTGCAATGCATGAGCGACGGCATTCGCGCTCGCACATTGGTGATGGTCGCCGCACGGCGGCGTCACTATGATTCGGGCAGGACCACTGGGGAGCGCTCGGCTAAGGAGCAGGCAGTGAGCAGAACGTCTTTCTTCGACCGCGCGCTGCGCAGCTTCTACGCGCGCGTCAATCGCAAGACGCCGTGGCACCGGCTGCCGTTCCTGTTCGGGCTGTTCAACCTCATCGCGCTGCGTGAGCAACTGCGCGAGGACAACCTGCACGACACCCGCACGCCGGGCGATTCGACGCGCACCCCCGGTGTGACCCTCGCCACCGCGCCGCCCGGCGAGCGCCGCTTCCGTTCGCCGGACGGCTCGTACAACGATCTGAGCGACCCCGACATGGGCCGGGCCGGTACCCGGTTCGCCCGCAACGTGCCCCTCGACAACGCGTGGCCCGAAGACGGTGAGTCGCTCATGACACCGAGCCCTCGGCTGGTGAGCCAGCGGCTGATGCGCCGGGAGCAGTTCATTCCCGCGACCTCGCTGAACCTGCTCGCGGCATCGTGGATTCAGTTCCAGACGCATGACTGGTTCGCCCACGAGCGTGAGGACGCCGAGTTCCTCGAGGTGCCCGTGGCCGAGGGCGACACCTGGTTCGAGACGCCGATGCGGATCCCGCGCACCAAGCGCGACGACACGCGCGTCGAGGCCGATGCCGCGCTCCCGCCGACCTACCTCAACAGCCAGTCGCACTGGTGGGACGCCTCGGCGATCTACGGCAGCTCGCAGGAGCGCCGCGACCGCGTCCGCAGCGGCGTGGACGGCAAGCTGGTGCTGAAGGACGGGCACCTGCCGCTCGACCCCGAGTCCGGCGTCGCGCTGACGGGCTTCAGCGAGAACTGGTGGGTGGGGCTCGGGATGCTCCACACCCTGTTCACCCTCGAGCACAACGCCGTGTGCGACGCGCTCAAGAAGCAGTACCCGGACATGACCGACGACGAGCTGTTCGGCACCGCCCAGCTGGTCGTGTCGGCGCTCATCGCGAAGATCCACACCGTGGAGTGGACGCCCGCGATCATCGCCCACCCGGTGATGAAGACCGCGATGCGCGCGAACTGGTGGGGGCTCGCGGGCGAGCGCATCCACCGGCGATTCGGGCGGGTCTCCCGCAGCGAGGTGATCAGCGGCATCCCGGGGTCGGCTTTCGACCACCACGGCGCGCCGTACCAGCTCACCGAGGAGTTCGCCGCCGTCTACCGCCTGCACCCGCTGCTGCCGGACCGGCTCGACGTGCACGCGCTCGCCGACGGGAGCGTGCTTGACACGATGGAGTTCCAGGAGATCATCCTCCGCAACGCCCAGCGCGTGCTCACCGAGGGCGTGAAGACCCACGACCTCTGGTATTCGTTCGGGGTGCAGCATCCGGGTGCGGTGCAGCTGCACAACTTCCCGAGTTGGATGCAGGACATCACCCTGCCCGACGGGCTGCGCCTCGACATCGCGGCGCTCGACATCGCCCGCGACCGTGAGCGCGGCGTGCCGCGCTACTGCCAGTTCCGGCGTCTGCTGCACCTCACCGTGCCCGCGACGTTCGAGGAGCTCACCGACAATCCCGTGTGGGCGCGGGAGCTGCGCGAGATCTACGGGGGCGACATCGAGCGCGTCGACCTTCAAGTCGGGATGCACGCCGAAACGCCGCCGAAGGGCTTCGGGTTCAGCGACACCGCGTTTCGCGTGTTCATCCTGATGGCGTCTCGGCGCCTGAAGAGCGACCGCTACATCACGGACTGCTTCACCGAGGAGTACTACACCAAGGTCGGGCTGCAGTGGATCGCCGACAGCACCATGAACACCGTGCTGCTGCGGCACTACCCCGACCTGCGGCCCGCGCTCGAGGGCGTCCCGAACGCGTTCGCGCCCTGGAACCTCGTGACGGCGAAGACGGCGGCCGAGGCGACCGCCGCGGCGAGATCGTGATGCGGATGCCGCGACCCGCCCCGAACTCCTCCCCACCGCACACCGACGTGCCGCACGACGCCGCACCGCACACCGACCAGGAGACCCCATGAGCCGTGAGAAGCAGACCCCGCCCGGCCGCCTCGGCCTGCCGTGGCTGGGGGAGTCGCTCGCGCTCCTGCGCAGCAACCACGGGTTCTACAAGGATCGCGCGGCCAAGTACGGGCCGGTGTTCAAGACGCGGCTGTTCGGCATCGACTTCGTGGTGTGCTCCGGGCACGAGGCGTTCCATCTGTTCGCGACAGACCCGCGCATCGTGCGCGGCTCGTCGGATCCGATCTCGGTAGAGCAGCTCTTCGCCGGCTCGCTCGCGCTGATCGACGGCACCGACCACCACCTGCGCAAGGCCGTGATGCTGCGCGCGGTCGGGTACCGGTCGGCGATCGAGGCGTACCTGCCGCGCATGCAGGCGCTCATCCAGACGATGGTCGACTCGTGGATGCAGCGCGGGGGCGAGGCGCCCGTGCTGCCCGACCTGCAGATGTTCGCCGCGCGGCTCGGTGGCGCGCTGTACACGGGCGACCAGAGCGAGCAGGGTGCGGCCGAGCTCTACCAGGCCGGCGCCGACATCCGCGCAGGGTTCCAGTCGCTCCCGTTCGCGATCCCCGGCACGCCCTACGCGCGGGCGAGAAAGGCGCACAAGCGCCTCACGAGGATCGTCGACGAGGCCATCGCCCGGCACCAGAGCGGCCACTACGACGACATCGTGTCGCGCATGCTCGACGCCGCCGACGAGTCGGGTGTGGGCGCCGCCGAGCTCGGCGGCGACATCCGGCATCTGCTGTTCGCGAGCCAGGGCGGCTATTTCGTGCCGTTCACGCTCGTCACGATGGCGCTCGGCCAGCACCCCGAGATCGTCGCGAAGGCGCGCGAGGAGGTCGAGCGGATCGCGCCTGCGGGACCGCTCACGATGGACCAGATCGAGCAGATGGAGTATCTCGAGCAGATCTCGAAAGAGCTGCGCCGGTACTTCGCGATGAACTCCGCGACCTTCTTCGGACGCCTCACCGAACCGATGCAGATCGGCGGATACCTCATCCCGGCCGGGTGGGGCGCGATGGGCGCGATCCACATCACGATGCGCAACGCCGACGTGTTCGACGATCCCGAACGATTCGACCCCGATCGGTTCGAGCCGGCCGCCGAGGCTGCGCTCGCGCCGGGGAGCTACGTCCCGCACGGCGACGGGCAGGCCACCCACCACCGCTGCCCCGGTGAGAACATCGTGACGATCGCGGTGAAGATGTACCTCACGCTGCTTCTGCGGCAGGCGACGTGGACGCTGCCCGAGCAGGACCTGACCCTCTCGAACGAGCTGTTCCCGCTGCCCGAGAGCGGCCTGGTCGTGAGATTCCACCAGCACGCGCCCGTGCAGACCGCGGTGTGAAGGACCGATGCCATGCCCAACCTGTTCCGATTCGCCGGCGTGATGATGAACGGGCTGCGCCAGCCCGTCGACCGCACCCCTGCCGAGGTCGGCCTCGACTACGAGGACGTGTCGTTCCCGTCGACCGACGGGATCGGCCTGCGGGGGTGGTTCATCCCCGCCGGGGTGAAGCGCGCGCCGACCGTCGTCTGGGTGCACGGGTGGCCGTGGAACCGGCTCGGGAACGTCGCCGGCCGCGTGCCGTGGCGCGATCGCACCGTCGATCATCTGCCACCCACCAAGGCGCTCCACGACGCCGGCTTGAACGTGCTCATGTTCGACCTGGCGAGCCACGGCGAAAGCGGCGACCGTCTGCCGCTCACCTACGGCATGCGCGAGAAGAACGACTACGTCGGCGCGGTGCGATACCTGCGCACACGGCCTGACGTGGACCCCGAGCGCATCGGCGCGATCGGCATGTCGGCGGGCGGCAGCACAGTGCTCTACGGCACGGCGGAGTGCCAGCCGATCCGCGCGCTGGTCGCCATCCAGCCGACCAAGGTCTCGATCTTCAGCCGCAACATGGCGCGCACCGAGTTCGGCCCGCTCGGGCCGCTGTTCGCGCAGATGCTCAACATCGTCTACTGGTTCCGGCGCGCGCCGCTGCCGAATAGCCACGATCCGTCGATCCCGGCGCGGGGGCTCGGCGACACCGTGGTGCAGTACGTGCAGGGCACCGGCGACCAGTGGGGCCAGATGCAGGACGTCGAGCACATGTCGGCGGTCACGCCCAACTCGGCGGGGGTCATCCGCTACCCGTCGACCGAGCGCTACAGCGGCTACCAGTACATCAGCACGAACACCGACGAACTCGTGGAGTTCTTCACGAAGAACCTGTGAGAGCCGCCCGCTACCGGTGCCAGAGCGCGTCGTGCCCGGCCTGGCGCGTGTACTGCGCGGGGTCGAAGAAGCGGTCGTAGTACTCCAGCTCGAGGTGCGAGAACTGCAGCCACATGCCGGGCGTGTAGAACGCGTCGACGTGCGCGGGGAAGCGCCCGTACGTGTCCCAGATGTAGTTGCAGATCTCCTTCGTGTACGCGATCTCGTCGGGGCCGAACCGCGTGCCCTTCTCGATGAACGCGCGGGCGTCGTCGCGGTTGCGATACGGGCGCGAGAAGACGTCGTCGTTGCCGTATGCGGCTCCGGATGCGCCGTACTTGGCCTCGATGACACGCTCGACCGCTTCGTCCATCGACGACACGTACGGAGGTGTGAGTCCCTCGAGGATCCCGTCGATCCCGATCGGGTTGGCCTGCGAGGCGGGGACCGGCGGCCACTTGCGGTGCTTCTTGGGCTCCTGCAGGCGGAAGCCGAGCCCGTGCCAGCCCTTCGCGTCGTCCTGCTGCCAGATGTACGGCGGGAAGACAGCGCCGTGGATCCACCCGCCCAGGCCCAGCGCCTGCCCCATCAGCATGAGGTTCTGGAAGTAGAAGTGCGCCTCGTAGTCGGTGCGCATCGTGTGGGCGAAGCCGAGGGGCGCCTGGCTCTCGGCGCTCACGTACTTGCTGCGCACGCGATCGAGCCCGCCGATCGGGTGGTACGGGATCTTCGGTGTGATCCCGAGGCCGCTGCCGATCTTCGCGATCCACTCCACCGCGTTCTTCGGGTGGAACGTGCGCCAGTCGTCCAGGAACAGCGGCCGCATGCCGCCGGGCTCGGTGAGCAGGATCAGGATCGCGTTGATGTACTGCCAGGTGCAGTCCACCACCGGGAAGAACACCGTGGTGCCCGCGACGTTGGAGGCCTGGTTGTTCCAGCCGAGGTAATAGGGCCACTCGCGAGGGAAGTCCAGGCGCCGGTCCGACACGCGCACGATGCACTCGTCGGCGGCGGCGATCCAGTCCGCTTCGCTCCAGTCGCCCCACTTCGGCGGGAGGTCCTTGAGCACCTCGAGCGCCCGCGTGCCGCGCGGCGCCCGCAGCAGGAAGATCCCGTCGTCGTTGATCATGAAGAAATGCGTGGCCTGCGCGTTGTCGGCGCTCGACCCGGTGCGGGCCATGATGTTGAGGAAGGGCGTCCCGAGCTCGGGCAGCCCGTTGTTCTCGATGAGCGGGCCGTCGTGCGTCGTGACACCCGTGATGCCCGTGACCGTCGTGACCAGGATCGCCTCCTCGAGCTTCGACAGCGGCGCGGGCGCGTTCGCGGTCTGGTGGCTGAGCGGCCCCGCGTTGACCGAGAAGCCGCGCGGGATGCGCCGCGTGCGGCGTTCGGTGAGCGCGGACAGCAACGGGTACTGCGCGAGGTCGGCGAGCGCGGGGTGCGCGCGCGCGGACTCGGTCGTGGCGGTCGTGGCGGGGTCGACGCTGCTGCTCATTCCGCAGTCCTCACTCGTTCGGGTTGTGCTGGTCGAGCTGCGCGGCGATCAGCGGGTAGACATCGCGCGCGGCATCCTTTCCGATGAAGCAGTCCATGTGCGCGTAGCCGGGCACCACGTGGCGCGAGTACAGCTCGGGCCCGTTCTGCTCTCGGAGCCATTCGTACGTGAGGGCGCTTCCCTCGGGCAGGAACAGTCGGTTCTCGACGCCGTGCAGGAACGCGATGGGCACCCGCATGTTGTCGGCGCCGTCGAGGTAGTCGTGATCGCCGTCGTAGCTGACCGCGTGGTCTTCGCGCAGGATGCGCGTGATGTGCCGCAGCGTCGTCATGTTCGCGACCCCGAACGCCTCGTCGAGGTGGTCGTGGGTCGCGTCGTTGAGGTTGTCGTGCTCGTACACCTCGCCGTACATGAACATCACACGGCGGCAGAACGGGCGATCGCACGGCTCGTCACCGGCGGGGTACAGCGCCAGCGCCTTGTCGTAGAGCCGCTCGAACAGGGATGGCTCGTCGTCGAACTCGGTCGTGAGGGCGTCGACGCCGAGCGCCGAGATGAGGTTTCCGGCATAGATCCCGGCCCGCAGCTCGTTGAGCGTGCCCGCGCGCGGATGCAGCGTGAGCTGGGATGCCACGGCCGACCGCACCCCTTCGAGCCCGAGGCTCAGCGCCATCAGCATCGTGAGCGACCCGACGCAGTGCGCGACGATCTGCACGTCCGCAGCCCCCGTCGTCGCACGCACCGTCTCGACGGCGGCGGGGTAGTCGTAGCGGGCGATGTCGTCGAGTGTGAATTGGGTCGAGCCGGAGGGCAGCAGGGGGCTGGCCCGATAGTCGAACACCCACACGTCATAGCCGCGCTCGTAGAGGAACTCGGGAAAGTTCGTGTCGGTCGTGTCGATCGTGTACGCGATCGACGACGTGCCGAATCCGGGCGAGAGGATCACCGGACCCCTGTCGCCGCCGCGGAAGCGCGTGAGCCGCAGCCCGACGCCGTCCTCGGCCGCGAACTCATGGATCTCGGGCTCGCCGCAGCGCAGCGCCCGGCGCTCGCGGCCCGTCGTCGTGGTGATGGCGTTCTGGCTGCCGCTCATGCGAACCCCCTGGGATCGGCCGTGCGTTTCCCCGTCGCCCTGGCCGGCCCCGACTCCCCGCGGCGACGATTCAGCATATTGCCGAGGGGGCCGCGAGGGAACGGGATGACTCGCCCCGACTCGATCCCGCCACCGGGCGCGGGGGCGGGCAGGGCTAGACTCGACGCATGGAATGTCGCCGGGGCACGCACGCGATCGCGGTCGCGGTCATCGGTGAGCGAACGTTTCAGGCCTGAGCGGGCAGGGCGCCGATGCGTCCGAAGCTGAGTGCCATGATCCGATCCACCCACCTGGAGAGTCCCCTGTGACCGACAACGTCATCCCGTCGGACGTGCCCTTCCCCGCCGACGGCTTCGCCCTGTTCCCTGATCGTTCCGTGATCGCCCTGCGTGTCAACGGCGAGCTGAAAGACCTCGCGACGCGTGTCGAGGCGACCGATGTCGTCGAGCCCGTGACCATCGAGAGCCCTGACGGGCTCGGCATCCTGCGCCATTCCACCGCCCATGTGCTCGCGCAGGCCGTCCAGCGCATCAAGCCGCAGGCCAACCTCGGCATCGGGCCGCCGATCACCGACGGCTTCTACTACGACTTCGGCGTCGACGAGCCCTTCACCCCCGACGACCTGAAGGCGATCAAGAAAGAGATGGAGCGTATCGTCCGCGAGGGCCAGCGCTTCGTGCGCCGGGTCGTCACCGACGACGAGGCGCGCGCCGAGCTGGCCTCCGAGCCGTTCAAGCTCGAGCTCATCGGGCTCAAGGGCGGCGGCGCCGATAAGACCGAGGGCGCCTCGGTCGAGGTGGGCGCGGGAGAGCTCACCATCTACGACAACGTCGGCCGCGACGGCCAGACGGTCTGGAAAGACCTGTGCCGTGGCCCTCATGCACCGAGCACCCGCGTGATCGGCAACGGCTGGGACCTCACCCGTGTCGCCGGCGCGTACTGGCGCGGCAGCGAGAAGAACCCGCAGCTGCAGCGCATCTACGGCACCGCGTGGCCCAGCAAAGACGAGCTGCGCGCGTACCAGGCACGTCTCGAAGAGGCCGCCAAGCGCGACCATCGCAAGCTCGGCAAGGAGCTCGACCTGTTCTCGTTCCCGGATGAGATCGGCTCGGGCCTGTCGGTGTGGCACCCGCGCGGCGGCATCATCCGTCAGCAGATGGAGCAGCACGCGCTGGGGCGTCACCGCGAGGGCGGCTACACCTACGTCTACACGCCGCACATCACCAAGCGCGACCTGTTCGTCACCTCGAACCACCTCGTCACCTACAAGGAGGGGATGTTCCCGCCCATCCACCTCGACGAGGAGCGCGGCGATGACGGCGAGATCACCAAGGCCGGGGTGGACTACTACCTCAAGCCGATGAACTGCCCGATGCACATCCTGATCTACAAGGAGCGCGCGCGCAGCTACCGCGACCTGCCCATGCGGCTCTACGAGAACGGCACAGTGTACCGGTACGAGCTGTCGGGGGCGCTGCACGGCCTGACCCGCGTGCGCGGGTTCACCCAGGACGACTCGCACCTCTTCGTCACCCCCGAGCAGCTCGAGGAGGAGGTCGAGAAGGTCCTCGACTTCGTGCTGTCGATGCTGCGCGACTTCGGCCTCACCGAGTTCGAGCTCGAGCTGTCGATGCGCGACGACGAGAAGGACAAGTGGATCGGCGACGAGGAGCACTGGGCGGTCGCGACCGACGCGCTGCGCCGCGTCGCGCAGGCATCCGGTCTCAAGCTCACCGAGGTCGCCGGCGAGGCCGCGTTCTACGGACCCAAGATCGACCTCAAGACGAAGGATGCCCTCGGCCGCACCTGGCAGCTGTCGACGGTGCAGCTCGACTTCAACCTGCCCGAGCGGTTCGAGCTGGAGTACACCGGCAGCGACGGCGAGAAGCACCGCCCGGTCATGATCCACCGCGCTCTGTTCGGCTCGGCCGAGCGCTTCTTCGCGATCCTGCTCGAGCACTACGCCGGGGCGTTCCCGGTGTGGCTGTCGCCCGTGCAGGTGGTCGGCATTCCGGTGGCCGAGGAGTACGCCGACTATCTCGACGACATCGCCGGGCGGCTTCGCGCCGCCGGCGTGCGCGCCGAGGTTGACCATTCCGACGACCGCATGCAGAAGAAGATCCGCACGCACACCACCCAGAAGGTGCCGCTGCAGCTGATCGCCGGCGAGCAGGACCGCTCCGGCGGCACGGTCTCGTTCCGCTTCCGCGATGGCTCGCAGACCAACGGCGTCCCGGTCGACGACGCGATCGCTCTGATCCTCGGCGCCATCGAGCGCAAGCTTCTCGTCGACACCGCAGAGGACCTCGCGTGAGCGACGCGTCGACGGGCTCGCAGGCCCCCGAAGGGCAGATCGCCGGGCTCGTCGACGCGGCGACGCTCGCCGGGGTGCCCGACGGGTTCCAGCGGCTGTGGACGCCGCACCGCATGGCGTACATCAACGCCGGCGCCGACGTCCTGCGCGGCGAAGGGTGCCCGTTCTGCGCGGCTCCGGGAATGTCGGATGCCGACGGCCTGATCGTGCACCGCGGTGAGCACGCGTACGCGCTGCTGAACCTCTTCCCGTACAACTCCGGTCACCTGCTGGTGTGCCCGTACCGGCACGTGGCGACCTACGATCAGGCGACCGACGAAGAGGTCACCGAGATCGCCTCGATCACGCAGGCCGGCATGCGGGTGCTGCGTCAGATCTCGCGGTGCGACGGATTCAACATCGGCATGAACCAGGGCGCGGTGGCGGGAGCCGGCGTCGACGAGCACCTGCATCAGCACGTCGTGCCGCGCTGGGGCGCAGATGCGAACTTCTTCCCGATCATCGCCCGCACGAAGGCGCTGCCGCAGCTTCTCGGCGAGGTGCGCGAGGCCGTGGCATCCGCCTGGCCTGACTAGCCTCAGCGCACCTGCCGCACCTCGAACTGCATGCGCGGGTGGGCATACGCCTGCTGCGACTCGACGAGCGCCAATTCGCGCTGCCCCGACTCGTGCGTGCGCTGCAGCAGGTCCCACACGCTCGAGGTGGTGCGGGCAAGCGCGTCGGCCGCGTCGCCCGATGCCCGGTAGTGCGCCGTGAACAGAGCGGCGGTGACGTCGCCGGATCCGTTCGCCTTCATCGGGATGCGCGGAGTGGTCACGATCCATGCCCCCGCGTCGTCGACCGCGAGCATCTCGAGGGTGTCGGGGTCGCGGTCGGGGCGCTCGACGCTCGTGACGAGCACCGTGCGCGGTCCGGTCAGTCGCGCGAGGTCGGCCGAAGCGAGCGTGGACTCGAGGGTGTCGGGCTCGGTGTTGGTGAGGTAGCCCAGCTCGAACTGGTTGGGGGTGATGATGTCGGCAGCGGGCACGACCCGGTCGCGCAGCAGCACGGGGATCGCGGGGGCGACGAAGCATCCGGATTTCGCATTGCCCATCACCGGGTCGCACGAGTACACGGCGCTCGGGTTCGCTGCCTTCACGCGCGCGACGGCGTCGAGGATCACGTCGCCGATGCCTTCGCTGCCCTGATAGCCCGAGAGCACGACGTCGATCTCGGGGAAGACGCCGCGCTCCTCGACTCCCCGGATGACGTCGCTCACGTCGTCCGGGCTGATGAGGGGTCCGCGCCACTTGCCGTACCCGGTGTGGTTGGAGAAGTTGACCGTGTAGACCGGGAGCACTTCGACGCCGATGCGCTGGAGGGGGAAGACGGCCGCGGAGTTGCCGACGTGCCCGAATGCGACCGCCGACTGGATCGAGAGGATCTTCACCGATCGATCATCCCACTTCACGGACGGGCATCCGTTCCCGTGCGGCCCGCACGGCGCCGGCGAGGTCGCTCGCGAGACGTTCGGCGTCGGCGTCGTCGAGGTCGTGCACGGTGAGTCGCAGGTGGGTCGCCGCGGACTCGTCGGCGAGCACGAACTCGTCGCCGGGTCGCGCGAGCCAGCCCCGGCGCATCAGGTTCTCGGCCACCGGCCGCGCCGCGACGGGGAGCGAGACCCACAGGTTGAGACCGTCACTGGGGGCGGCGGGGATGCCGTGCTCGGCCAGCCGCGCCGCGAAGGCGTCGTTGCGCTCGGCGTAGTGCCGGCTCGCCTGGTCGATCTCGCCGACGATCGCGGGGTCGGTCATGAGCGCGAGGGTCAGGCGCTGCAGCAGGTGGCTCACCCACGTGGTGCCCGGGGTGAGCCGCATCGCGAGCCGGTCTGCGGTGTCGGGATCGGATGCCACGACCGCGAGGCACATGTCGGGTCCGAGGAACTTCGAGACCGACCGGACCAGGGCCCACCGGTGATGCTCGGGCCCGATGATCGAGTGGAACGGGCGGCGCGAGAGCGCCGAGAAGTGGTCGTCCTCGATCACGAGCACGTACGGGTGGGCGCGCAGCACATCGCGCAGCTGCTGCGCGCGCCGCGCGCTGAGGCTCGCACCGGTGGGATTCTGCGCCCGCGGCGTGCAGATGACGGCGCGCACGCCGTGGTCGAGGGCGCCGCGCAGGCCCGCGACGGACATGCCCTCCTCGTCGACGGGGATCGGCACCGGACGGTAGCCGCCCACCCGCACCGTGTGCATGCTCGTCAGGAAGCACGGGTCTTCGAGCCCGACGGCGTCGTCGCGCGTGAGCGCCTGGGCGAGCAGGCGCTCCACGGCGTCGCCGGCGCCGCTCGTGATCGTAAGACGCATCGACGCCGCCGGCGCGAGCCCGTCGCTCATCCACTCGCGGGCCCACCGCTCGAGCTCCACGTCGATCACCGGCTCGCCGTACAGCACGGGGCGTCCGGTGACGGCCGACAGCGCCCGCGACGGATCGGGGATCAGCTCCGGGTCGGGATTGCCGGTGCCGATGTCGCGCAGCACGGTGTCAGGTGCGAACCCCTCCTGCGCCACGGGGGAGTGCCTGGTGACATGCGTGCCGCCGCGACCGCGGCTGACGACGACGCCGGCCTGCGAGAGCAGCCGGTAGGCCGCGACGACGGTGTTGCGGTTGACGTCGAGCCGCGTCGCGAGCGCGCGCACGGGCGGGAGCGGGTCGCCGGGACTCAGGATGCCGCGATCGATGAGCGCGCGCAGGCTCTCGGCGATCTCGGTCGCGCTGCGACCTGCGATCTCGAGGTTCGGGTCGCCGTTCATCGCCCTCCGAGTCTACGTTGCGTCCATGCTATCTTTTGGCCTAGGCCAAAGAGGGCATTGATCCGTCATCGTGCGTCGCACACATCGAAAGGACCCGTCGTGACCATCACCGACACCGGGACGAGCCGCGTCAAGCGCGGATTGGCAGAGATGCTCAAGGGCGGCGTCATCATGGACGTCGTCACCGCCGAGCAGGCGAAGATCGCCGAGGACGCGGGCGCCGTGGCGGTCATGGCGCTCGAGCGCGTGCCGGCCGACATCCGTTCGCAGGGCGGCGTCGCCCGCATGAGCGACCCCGATCTCATCGACGACATCATCGCCTCGGTGTCGATCCCGGTCATGGCGAAGGCCCGCATCGGTCACTTCGTTGAGGCCCAGGTGCTGCAGCAGCTCGGCGTGGACTACATCGACGAGTCCGAGGTGCTCTCGCCCGCGGACTACGTCAACCACATCGACAAGTGGGGTTTCGACGTGCCGTTCGTGTGCGGCGCGACCAACCTCGGCGAGGCCCTCCGCCGCATCAACGAGGGCGCCGCGATGATCCGCTCCAAGGGCGAGGCGGGAACCGGCGACGTCTCTGAGGCCACCAAGCACATCCGCAAGATCACGAGCGAGATCAATGTTCTGCGCTCGATGACGAAGGACGAGCTTTACGTCGCGGCCAAAGAGCTGCAGGCGCCGTACGAGCTGGTCTCCGAGGTCGCCGCGACCGGCAAGCTTCCCGTCGTGCTGTTCGTCGCCGGCGGCGTCGCCACGCCGGCGGACGCCGCGATGATGATGCAGCTGGGCGCTGACGGCGTCTTCGTCGGATCGGGCATCTTCAAGTCGGGCAACCCCGCCGAGCGCGCCGCCGCGATCGTGAAGGCGACCACCTTCTACGACGACGCCAAGGTCATCGCCGACGTGTCCCGCGGACTCGGGGAGGCGATGGTCGGCATCAACGTCGCCGACCTCGCCGCACCGCACCGCCTCGCCGAGCGTGGCTGGTAACCCCAGGGTCGGAGTGCTCGCGCTGCAGGGCGACGTGCGCGAGCACGCGCGCGTGCTGTCGGGACTCGGGGCGGAGGTCTGCCTCGTGCGGCGCCCCGAGGAGCTCGCGACGGTGGACGGACTCGTGCTGCCGGGCGGTGAGTCGAGCGTCATAGACAAGCTGGCGCGCGCCTTCGGGATGCGCCAGCCGATCTGCGACGCGATCGCGGCGGGCCTGCCGGTGTACGGCACGTGCGCCGGGCTCATCCTGCTGGCCGATCGCATCACGGACGGGATCGACGGTCAGCAGACCTTCGGCGGGCTCGACGTGACCGTCCGGCGCAACGCCTTCGGCAGCCAGGTGGACTCGTTCGAGACCGACCTCGCGGTGCCGGTGCTCGGCGAAGCGCCGGTGCACGCGGTGTTCATCCGGGCGCCCCTCGTCGAGCAGGTGGGCGACGGCGTCGAGGTGCTCGCGCGGCTCGACGCCGGGGGAGTGGTCGCCGTGCGCGCTGGTGCGCTGATCGGCTCGGCCTTCCACCCCGAGGTGACCGGTGAGCACCGATTCCACGAGCTGTTCCTCGACACGGTGCGCGCCGTGTGACCGGCGCGCCGATGCCACGGCGCGGGCGGGATGGACTGCTCGGGTGACGACTGTCGTCGCGCTTCGGCTTCGCGTCCGCGCGGTAGCCTGCGGTCATGTCCGTGTGGATCGCGCTCCTGCGCGGCGTCAACGTCGGCGGCGCCGCGATCCGCAGCGCCGAACTGGCAGAGGTCTTCCGCGGACTCGGCTTCGACGGGGTCCGCACGGTGCTCGCGAGCGGCAACGTACGGTTTCAGACCGCCACCGCGCCCGCAGACCGCGCGCACCTCAAGCGTCGCATCGAGTCGGCGCTGGGCGAGCGTTTCGGCTACGAGGCATGGATCGTGCTGATCACGCAAGGCGAGCTCCAGGCCGCGATCGACCGGTTCCCCTTCGACGCGGGCGACGCGACGCGTCAGCCCTGGGTGGTGTTCTGCTCGGACGAGGCCTCCCGCGGCGAACTCGCCGAGGCGGCGGCATCGCTCGACGACACGGATGCCGACCGCGTCGTCTTCGCGCGCGCGTCGCGCGACATCGCCGTCGTCTACTGGAACCCGCGCACAGGCACCACGACCGACACCCCGTTCGCGAAGGTGCTCTCGAAGTCGCGGTTCAAGGCGACCACGACCAACCGCAGCCTGCGCACGCTCGCGAAGCTCGTCGGCTGAGCGGCGGCCGGTTCAGCCGCTCGCGAGGAGCACACCGAGCCAGTCGAGGGTTGCGCCGGCCTGGGCGGCCTGGAACGCGCGCAGGTGCGGGATGCCCGGCGGGGCCGGCTGCCGGGACGCCCACAGCTGGCGCCCGGCCCATCCCGACACGATCGCGAGCAGATCGTCGGGAGCCGTCGTGTCTGCGAGGGGCGATCGGGCGAAGACCTCCGCGGCCGGCGGGCCGCCCTCCAACGGCACGGTCGGGGCGAAGAACGCGACGTCGAGCCAGTCCGCCCCGCGGCCCGCGTGCGGCCAGTCGACGAGGCGCACCGCGCCGTGCTCGATGAGCACGTTGTCGCTGCGCATGTCGAGTTGGACGATCGCGTCGCCTGCGGCCGCCGCGGCGACGGCGTCGCCCTCGAGGTTCGCAAGCTCCGCGGCGCGTCCGCGCACCCATTCGGGCGCGATATCGACGCGGTCCTCGGCGATGAGACGCGACCACCCGGTGAGCATCTCGGCGATCGAGGGGGCGAGCGGCTCGAGCACGGGCGGTGCGGATGCCGCGGCCAGGCGCGCCTGCGCGGCGAGCACCGCGCTCAGGTCGTCGTCGGTCCACGGCGCGCCCGGGTGGCGTCCGTCGATCGGCTCGAGCGAGATCACCACCCACGCGTCGTGCTCGATCATCCACGTCAGGCGCGGCGCGATGCCCGCGGGCAACCCCGCCGTGACTTCGGCCTCTCGCCGGTGCAGGCGCGCGGTCTCGGCGTTCGTGGCGCCGTCGCCGGCCTTCACGAACAGTCGTTCCCCGCCCTCGAAGGTCACGATTCCCGCGTACCCGGCGCTGAAGCCGCCCGGCGCCAGCCCCGCGTCCGTCACGCGCGCCCCGGCGCGGTCCTCGACCCGTGCGCGGACCGCCGGCGGCAAAGACCCCCACGGGATGCGGTTCGAGGCGGCGTGCGGGTCCCCGGTGGTCACCGGTCCATCCTGGCATCGGCGCACGCGGGCGCGGGGGCGGAGCATCCGTTCATCTAGAATCGTTCGCATGTCCGGACACTCCAAATGGGCCACGACCAAGCACAAGAAGGCCGTCGTCGACGCGCGCCGTGCCAAGTCGTGGGCCAAGCTCATCAAGAACATCGAGGTCGCCGCGAAGCTCGGCGGGCCGGATCTCGCCGGCAACCCGACGCTGTTCGACGCCGTTCTGAAGGCGAAGAAGACGTCGGTCCCGAAAGACAACATCGATCGTGCGATCAAGCGCGGCGCGGGCATCGGCGGCGAGTCCGTCGAGTACGCGTCGATCATGTACGAGGGCTACGGCCCCAACGGCGTCGCCCTGTTGATCGAGTGTCTGACCGACAACAAGAACCGGGCCGCCGCCGAGGTGCGCACCGCCCTCACCCGCAACGGCGGCACGCTCGCCGATCCCGGCTCGGTCTCGTACAACTTCACGCGCAAGGGAGTCATCGTCGTGGGTGGCGAGGGCACCAGCGAGGACGACGTGATGCTCGCAGTCCTCGAGGCCGGCGCCGAAGAGGTCGACCCGCACGCCCAGGGCTTCGAGGTCATCACCGAGGCCTCCGACCTGGTCACGGTCCGCTCGGCGCTGCAGAGCGCGGGCATCGACTACGAGTCCGCCGACGTCGAGTTCGTGCCGAACCTCAAGGTCGAGGTCGACGCCGACACCGCCCGCAAGGTGTTCCGGCTCATCGACGCCCTCGAAGACAGTGACGACGTGCAGAACGTCTACAGCAACTTCGACCTCACCCCCGAGGTGCAGGCCGAACTCGAAGAGGACGACTGACCGGGCGCCTTCGCGCCGGGCGCGCCTGGCGGATGCCGCGACGCGGCGACCGTAGCGTGAGGGAGTGACTTCGCTGCGCGTTCTCGGCGTCGACCCCGGCCTCACCCGCTGCGGCGTGGGCGTCGTCGACGTGGAGCCGGACCGTTCGGCGCGCCTCGTGCATGTCGGCGTGATCCGGTCGCATCCGGATGAGCGGATCGAGACGCGCCTCGCCGTGATCGCCGCGGGGATCCGCGAGGTGATCGGAGAGCACCGGCCGCACGTCGTGGCCGTGGAGCGCGTCTTCGCGCAGAGCAACCGGCACAGCGTCATGGGCACCGCCCAGGCGAGCGGGATCGCGCTGCTCGTGGCGGCCGAGGCGGGGCTGTCGGCGGCGACCCACACGCCGAGCGAGGTGAAGGCCGCGATCACCGGCTATGGGTCGGCCGACAAACGCCAGGTGCAGGCGATGGTCGCCCGGGTGCTGCGCCTGGACGTGCTGCCCAAGCCGGCCGATGCCGCCGATGCCCTCGCTCTGGCCCTGTGCCACGCGTGGCGCGGGTCCGGGCGGGCCGCGACCCCGGCCGCATCCGGCGCCCTCACTCCCGCGCAGCGCGCGTGGATGCAGGCCGAGCGCGGCGCGCGCCGCTGATCGCGCGAGCGGCTCGCGTGTCGCTCGAACATATCTGCGAACCGTCTCGTAGGGTGGCTTCATGATCTCGTCGCTGCACGGTCGCGTCGTCCATGCCGACGCGGAGCATGTCGTCATCGAAGTCGGCGGGGTCGGCTTCACCGTCTCGGTGCCCGCCGCGCTCGCGCGGCAGGCGCACCTGGGCGACGACCTGCGCCTGCACACCAACCTGGTCGTGCGCGAGGACGCGCTGTCGCTGTTCGGCTTCGAGACCCGCGAAGAGCTCGTCGTCTTCACGCAGCTGATCGGGGTCACCGGCGTCGGGCCGAAGTCGGCGCTGGGCGTGCTGTCCGCGCTGTCGGTCGATCAGATCGCCGACGCCGTCACGGGCGACGACGACGCCCCGTTCCGGCGTGTGTCGGGCATCGGGCCGAAGACCGCGAAGCTCATCGTCGTCCAGCTCGCCGGAAAGATCGCGCCGACACGGGTGGGTCGCGCCCAGCCGGCGGGCGCGCCGGACAGCACCGTCTTCGCGCAGGTCGCACAGGCCCTGGTCGGGCTCGGCTGGTCCGAGCGGGTGGCGGTCGAGGCTGTGGCATCCGTCGCCGACGACGCCACCGAGGCAGACCGGGCGTCGGTGCAGGCGCTGCTGCGCCTCACGCTGGCCGCGCTCGGCCCGGCACGCAAGGAGCCTGTCAGTGGATGACCTGCGCGACGCGGCCGAGCCTGTCGACGAGACCGAACTCGCGATCGAAGGGGCGCTGCGGCCGGGGTCGCTCGCCGAGTTCGTCGGGCAGCCGAAGGTGCGCGGCCAGCTGCAGCTGCTGCTCGACGCCGCGCGGATCCAGCAGCGGCCCCCCGACCACATCCTGCTCGCAGGCCCCCCAGGGCTCGGCAAGACCACGCTCGCGATGATCGTCGCCCACGAGAGCGGCCGCGCGCTGCGCATGTCGAGCGGGCCGGCGATCCAGCACGCGGGCGACCTGGCGGCACTGCTGTCGAGCCTCACCCCCGGCGAGGTGCTGTTCATCGACGAGGTGCACCGCATGGCGCGCCCGGCCGAAGAGATGCTGTACCTCGCGATGGAGGACTTCCGCATCGACATCATGGTCGGCAAGGGCGCGGGTGCGACGAGCATCCCCCTCGACCTGGCTCCGTTCACCCTCGTCGGCGCCACGACGCGCTCGGGGCTGCTGCCCAACCCCCTGCGCGACCGCTTCGGCTTCACCGCTCACCTCGAGTACTACGACCCGCAAGACCTCGAGCGGGTCATCTCGCGCTCGGCGGGCATGCTGGGCATCGAGCTGCCGCAGTCCGCCTTCGCCGAGATCGCGCGCCGGTCGCGCGGCACGCCTCGCATCGCGAACCGCCTGCTGCGGCGCGTACGCGACTACCTGATCGTGCACGGCGAGCGGGCAGGGGCTGCGGATGCCGCGGTCCAGGCCGCGCTCGAGCTGTACGACGTCGACGCGATCGGCCTGGACCGGCTCGACCGCGCCGTGCTGGACGCGGTCATCCGCCGCTTCCGCGGGGGGCCGGTGGGGCTCTCGACGCTCTCGGTGACGGTGGGGGAAGAAGCCGACACGATCGAGTCGGTCGTCGAGCCGTACCTCGTGCGGATCGGCTTCATGGGACGCACGCCGCGCGGCCGCATCGCGACGCCGGCCGCATACGAGCACCTGGGAGTGGCGCACCTCGATTCTGCCCTCAGAATCGATGACCTATAATCACTGAAGGCTTTCGCCGACCCCCCTCTTCAGGCAGCGCTGCTCTGGCGCGTGCCTCATTCGAAAGGTGTTTCCACCTCCATGGACTTCGCGACGTTCTTCAACCAGTACGGGCTCATCCTTCTGCTCGTCGTCCTGCTGGTCTTCATGTTCTGGAGCTCGCGTCGTCGCATGCAGAAGCAGAAGGCCGAGCAGGAGGCGAAGGCGCAGCAGACCGTGCCCGGCGCCGAGGTGCTGCTGCAGGGGGGTCTGTACGGCACGATCGTGAGCTACGACGCGCAGAACCTCGACCAGCCGGCGATCGTCGAGCTCGCGCCGGGTGTGCAGATCCGCGTGCACAGCCAGGCGATCCTGCGCGTGGTCGACTCCAAGGAGGGCGCCGTCACCGAAGACGAGTTCCTCGAGTCCGAAGAGAGCCACGCCGAGTACGCCGAGGGTGTCGCCAACGGCGAGATCAGCTCGATCAGCGACGACCGCAAGCGCGCGGCCGGCGAGGGCGACGCGGACGACACCGACCCGACTTCGAAGCCCAACGCCTGACACCCATGCCCTAGGGCACCCCGAGAAAGCTGACCCCTCGTGGCCACATCGACTCCTGTCCGGCACGCCTGGCGTGCCCTGACCGGTCTGCTCGTCGTCATCGCATTGCTGTTCGGCGTCAACGCGCTGGGCGTGTACGTCTTCAGCAAGAGCTCCTGGACGCCTGAACTGGCTCTTGATCTGCAGGGCGGCACGCAGATCGTGCTGCAGGCCAAGACGGTCGATGGCACCGACCCGACGCCGGAGCAGATGAACCAGGCGGCGACGATCATCCGCCAGCGCGTCGACGCCTCGGGCGTCGGCGAGGCCGACATCGCGACGCAGTCGGGCAACCAGATCGTCGTGCAGATTCCCGGCCAGGCCGACGAGGAGACGCGCAACCGCATCGAGTCGGCCGCCCAGCTGCAGTTGCGCGCTGTGCTCGTCGCAAGTCAGCCGGCCACCGACTTCGTGGGGCAGGACGGCGAGCGCACGCCGTACCCAACGCCCGACCCGACGCTGGAGTCGACGCCGACCACTCAGCCCACCGACGGCAGCGACATCGCGTGGATCACGCCGGCACTGCAGGCGGAGTTCCTCGCATACGACTGCGCCGATCCCGCCAACGACCCGGCGAACGCGCCCGCCGACCAGCCGCTCATCACGTGTGACGCCGCCCACACGTACAGGTATCTCCTCGGCCCGGTCGAGCTCGACGGCTCGTCGATCAGCGACGCCACCTTCGGCCTGCAGCAGAACGACGGCCGCTGGGCCGTCAACCTGAGGTTCGACGACGAGGGCACCCGCATCTTCGGAGAGATCAGCCAGCGACTCTACGGCGCTGACTCGCCGCGGAACCAGTTCGCGTTCGTCCTCGACGGGTACGTGCTGACCGCGCCGGTGATGAACCAGGTGATCACGGGTGGCGACCCGAGCATCACCGGCAGCTTCACTCAAGAGACGGCGAAGGTGCTCGCCGACCAGCTCAAGTATGGTGCGCTGCCGCTGAGCTTCGAGGTCGTCAGCTCCGACACGATCTCGGCGACCCTCGGCGCGCAGCAGCTGCAGATCGGCCTCATCGCGGGGCTCATCGGTCTCGCGCTCGTGGCGATCTATTCGCTCATCGTCTACCGCGCGCTGGGCTTCGTCATCATCGCGTCGCTGCTGGTGATGGGTGTGATCACGTACGTCGCGATCTGCATCCTGGCGTGGCGCATGGGGTTCCGCCTGTCGCTGGCCGGCGTCGCGGGTCTGATCGTGTCGATCGGCTTCACGGCCGATTCGTTCATCGTCTACTTCGAACGCATCAGAGACGAGTTGCGCGACGGCAAGTCGATCACCGGCGCCGTCGAGGACGGCTGGGGTCGCGCGAAGCGCACGATCTACATCTCGAAGTCGATCAACGTGCTCGCCGCGGTCGTGCTGTACATCCTGGCGGATGCCACGGTGAAGGGCTTCGCGTTCACGCTGGGACTGACCACCGTGATCGACGTGCTGATCTTCATCCTGTTCACCCACCCGGTGATGCAGCTGCTCGCGCGCACGAAGTTCTTCGGGTCGGGGCATCCGCTCTCCGGCATGGATCCCGAAGCGCTGGGTGCGGTCTATCGCGGTCGTGCGCAGTTCCGCGCTCCGGTCGCCGCCTCCGGTCGCACGGCCGCCGATCGCCGCGCGTCGAAGTCGCGCGGTGAGGCCGAACGGCGTCAGACCATTGCCGAACGCAAGCAGGCGGAGCTCGCGGCAGCCGGTGCGGGCGACGCGAAACGAACGCCCAGCTCGTCGAAGGGGGGAGACGACTGATGCGCTCCATGAGCCAGGTCGGCAACGACCTCTATTCCGGCAAGACCTCGCTTCCGTTCATCGGGCGTCGTCGGCTGTGGTTCCTGATCGCCGCGATCCTCGTCATCGGCTCGGCGTTGGTGCCGCTGATTCGTCCGATCCAGTTCTCGATCGAGTTCACGGGCGGCTCGCAGTTCACCGTGAGCGGCATCGAGGCGCCCATCGACCAGTCCGTCGCGACCAGGGCCGTGCAGTCTGTCGTCCCGGATGCGACCACCAAGGTCACCACGGTCGGCGAGACCAACGTGCGTGTGCAGACCGACCAGCTCTCGCCCGAGCAGACCCGCGACGTCACGGTCGCCCTCGCCGACGCGTACAGCGTGCCCGAGAGCGAGGTCACGACCTCGTTCATCGGCCCGAGCTGGGGTGAGGACGTCACACGGCAGTCGCTGTGGGGCCTGGCGATCTTCCTCGCGCTGACCTTCATCATCCTCGCGCTGTACTTCCGCACGTGGAAGATGTCGGTCTCGGCCATCGTCGGCCTGGTCGACGTGCTCGTGATCACTGTCGGCGTGTATGCGCTGTTCGGGTTCGAGATCTCGCCGGCGGCCGTCATCGGCTTCCTGACGATCCTCTCTTACGCCCTCTACGACACGACCGTCGTCTTCGACAAGATCCGCGAGAACACGGCCGAGGACGGCGAGGTGTCGGGTCGCACGTTCGGCGAGTCCGTCAACCTGGCGGTGAACCAGACGCTGGTGCGCTCGATCAACACCACCGTCGTGGCGATCCTGCCCACGGGTGCCATCCTGTTCATCGGCGCGCTGTGGCTCGGCGCGCAGACGCTCACCGACATCTCGCTGTCGATCTTCGTGGGAACGATCGTGGCCGCGTACTCGACGATCTTCGTGGCCGCACCGCTGTACTCGCTGTTCCGTGAGAACGAGCCGGCGATCAAGGCGCGCGACGAGCGCACACTGGCGGCGCGGGAGAAGGCGGGCGTCCCGGTCGGCTGAGGCTCCGCGCGGACGCGGTCCGGCGCGGGCGTAGGATTGTGGAACTCAGCGGAGGGGAGCGATCGCGATGACCGAGACCGCGCCCTCTGCCGCCCAGTCCTCCTCCCTGCGCCGGCTCGTGCCGCGGATCTTCTCGCGGTCGGCGCGACGCGACGACGTCGAGCAGCTGCTGCGGACGGTGCGCACGCACCACCCCAAGGGCGATCTCACGATCATCGAGCGCGCCTACACGGTGGCCGAGAAGGCGCACTCCGGTCAGACGCGGCAGAGCGGCGAGCCCTACATCACCCACCCCCTCGCCGTGGCGCAGATCCTCGCCGACCTGGGGCTCGGGCCGAAGGCGATCGCCGGCGCGCTGCTGCACGACACGGTGGAGGACACCGGGTACCCGCTCGAGACGCTCGCCGTCGAGTTCGGCGACGAGGTCGCGATGCTCGTCGACGGCGTCACCAAGCTCGACAAGGTCAAGTACGGAGAGAGCGCGCAGGCCGAAACGGTCCGCAAGATGATCGTCGCGATGTCCAAAGACATCCGGGTGCTCGTGATCAAGCTCGCCGATCGCCTGCACAACGCCCGCACGTGGGGGTTCGTGCCTCCCGAGAAGGCGAAGAAGAAGGCGACCGAAACCCTCGAGATCTACGCGCCGCTGGCGCATCGGCTCGGCATCCAGGCGATCAAGTCCGAGCTCGAAGACCTCTCGTTCGCGGTGCTGCAGCCCAAGCTGTACGCCGAGATCGACAGCTTGGTCAAGCAGCGCACGCCGCAGCGCGAGCAGTACGTGCAGAACGTGATCGAGTCGGTGGATGCAGATCTGCGCGAACTGCGCATCCGCGGGCGGGTGATGGGCCGCCCGAAGCAGCTGTACTCGGTGTACCAGAAGATGGTGGTGCGCGGCCGCGAGTTCGACGACATCTACGATCTCATCGGCATCCGCGTGCTCGTGAACAGCGTGCGCGACTGCTACGCGGTGCTGGGCTCGATCCACGCGCGGTGGACGCCGCTTCCCGGCAGGTTCAAGGACTACATCGCCACGCCGAAGTTCAACCTCTACCAGTCGCTGCACACGACGGTGATCGGTCCCGGCGGGCGCACCGTCGAGATCCAGATCCGCACCAACGAGATGCATCAGCAGGCCGAGTACGGCGTGGCCGCGCACTGGAAGTACAAAGAGCGCATGAACGGCGGCAAGCCCGACGCCAAGTCGCTCGACACCGACATGGCATGGCTCGCGCACATCTCGGACTGGCAGGCCGAGACGGCCGATCCCGGTGAGTTCCTCGACTCGCTGCGGTTCGAGATCGGCGCGAAGGAGGTCTACGTCTTCACCCCGAAGGGTCGCGTGATCGGCCTGCCGGCGGGCGCCACCCCCGTGGACTTCGCGTACGCGGTGCACACCGAGATCGGCCACCGCACGATGGGCGCGAAGGTGAACGGGCGCCTTGTGCCGCTCGAGAGCGAGCTCAAGAGCGGCGAAGTCGTCGAGGTGTTCACGTCGAAGAATCCGGATGCCGGACCCAGCCAGGACTGGCTCGGCTTCGTCAAGAGCACCCGCGCGCGCAACAAGATCCGCGGCTGGTTCACGAAGGAGCGTCGCGAGGAGGCGATCGAGCAGGGCAAGGAGGCCATCGCCCGCGCGATGCGCCGCCAGAACCTGCCGCTGCAGCGCCTCATGAACCAGGACTCGTTCAGCGAGGTCGCCCATCAGCTGCGCTATGAGGACGTCTCTGCGCTGTACGCGGCCGTCGGCGAAGGCCATGTGTCGACGCAGTCGGTGATCGAGAAGGTGACGGCGCTCGTCAGCGCGAACGACACCACGACCGGGCCCATCGACCTGCCGCAGGTCGGCCGCTCGCGGGCACCGCGCGGCGGCGACTCCGGCGTCCTGGTGCGCGGCGCGCCCGACATCCTAGTGAAGCTCGCCAAGTGCTGCACGCCCGTGCCCGGCGATGAGATCGTGGGCTTCGTGACGCGGGGCAGCGGCGTGTCGGTGCACCGCGCCGACTGCACGAACGTCAAGTCTCTCAAGCAAGACCCGGAGCGGCTCATCGACGTCACCTGGGCGCCGACGACCAAGAGCGTCTTCCTGGTGCAGATCCAGGTCGAGGCGCTCGATCGCGCGGGCCTGCTGAGCGACGTGACCCGCGTGCTCAGCGAGCACCACGTGAACATTCTCTCGGCGACCGTGTCGACGACCAATGACCGCCTGGCGCTCAGCCGGTTCGTCTTCGAGATGGGCGACACCGTCCACCTCGACCGCGTGCTCAACGCGGTGCGCCGCATCGACGCCGTCTACGACGTCTACCGCGTGACCTCGTCCTGACCCTGGCACAGCTGCTCGAGAAGCGCGATCGCCCGTCGCTTGCCGGGCATGCGAGGGTGTTCGAGGTACCACGCGAGGGCCTCGTCAGCCAGGTGCGGCTGCAGGCGGCTCACGCTGTGGGCGGCGCGGTCGTGCAGCAGATCGCCGATGCGGACGAGATCGGCGAGCGTGCGTGCGGGTGTGGTCACCAGGCAGCCGCCGATGCGGACGAGGTCGGCTGGGTCGACCGAGAGATCGCGATAGACCAGGTGGCGTCCCAGGATCGGATGCAGGCGGCGTGCGACGGCGCGCTGCACCGTGTGCCGCGCCGGCGGCTCGTGCAGCGCCCCGTGGATCCACGCGGCGCTCAGGTGCGTCGCGGCGAGCGTGTCGCCGAGCGTGGAACCCAGCGACCCGGCGCGAAGCGCGGCCGTCTCGACGGCGTCCGCGGGGATGTACGCGTCGCCGAGTCCGACGAGGTGACCGTCGAGACACGCGGCCGAGAGCTCGGCGGGGGAGAGTCGCTCGTCAGGAAAGTACAGGAAGGGCGAGGGCACGACACGAGTCTGCCGTGAGCGTGACGCGGCATCCGCTCATCGACGGATGCTGTGGACAACTGCGTGAGCGGGGCGAAGCAGTGGGCTCCTCCCCGCTCACGAGGTGATCAGGCGCCGAGGGCCTTGAGCCAGGCGCGGCGGGCGTCGAGCGCCTCGGCAGCCTGGGCTGCCGCCTTCTTGTCGCCGGCCTTCTCTGCCGCGGCGAGCTCGGCTTCGAGCTTCTCGATCGCGTCGGTGAGCTGGCGCGTCATATCGTTGGCGCGCGCCTTGGTCTCGGGGTTGTTGCTCTTCCAGTCGGCGTCCTCGCGGGCGCGCAGCGCCTGCTCGATCTTGCGCAGCTCGTCATCGAGCGAGCGCTCGACGTCGCGCGGGAAGATGCGGCCGAGGTCGTCCCAGCGGCGCTGGATGCCCGTGAGCAGGCTCCGCGCCTTGGCGAGATCGCGCTCGTCCTGCACGGCCTTGGCCTCGGCCAGCAGCTCGCGTCGCTGCTCGATCTTCTCGCGGGATGCCTCGGCCTCGGCGGCCTCGCGCTCACCGCGTGCGCCATAGAGCACGTCGCCCGCAGCCTTGAAGCGGGCCCACAGTGCGTCGTCGGCCTTCTTGCCGGCGCGGCCGGCCGTCTTCCACTGGTCGAGGAGCTCGCGATAGGCGGCGATCCCATCCTCGCCGCGGGAGGCGAGGGCTTCGGCACGCTCGACGAGGCGCGACTTCTGGTCGCGGACCGACTTGTGGGCTTCGTCGAGCTGCGAGTAGAACTCGCGACGGTGCTTGTCGAGCGTCGCGCGGGCGTCACGGAATCGCTTCCACAACTGCTGCGCCGTCGACTTGGGCAGGCGCGGACCGTGCTGCTGCTGTGACTGCCACTGGTCGAACAGCTCGGCGATCTCGGCCGAGACCTGCTTCCACTGGATCGAGCGCGGGTCGCGCGCCGCGAGGGCCTCGGCCTTCTCGACCAGCACGGTCCTCGCACGCAGCGCCTCATCGACCGCCTCGCGCTGTGCGGCGGCCTCGCTCGCCGTCGCCGCCGAGAGTTCGTCGGTGAGGGCCTCGACGCGCGCCAGGAGCGAGGCGAGGTCGCCGACAGCGGCGGCGCCGTCGATCTTGTCGTGCACCAGCCGTGCCGCTGCCCGCAGATCGGACGCTGACGCGCCCCCGCCCCGGTGACGCACTTCGAGCAGCGCCACCTCGCTGGCCAGATCGGCGTACTTGCGCTCGAAGTAGGCGAGTGCCTCTTCGCGGGTGCCGTCCGGGTACTGGCCGACCACGCGCCACTCGACGCCCTCGCGGACCGACACGGTGCCGTCGTCGTCGACGCGACCCCACGGCTCGGCGGGGGCGTGCGCCGACTCGGTCACCGGCGCGTGGCGCCGTGCGGGAGGCTTCGGCAGCGGGATCGCCAGCGGCGTCGGGGCGGGGCCGGGCGTCGGGGTCGGTGTCTTGATCGGGGTCGCGCCAGCGGCGTCGGCTTCTGCCTCGGACGCGGGGGTCTCCTCGGATGCGGGCGTCTCGGGCTGGGCGGCAACGGGCTCGTCGGCCGCCGCGGGCCCGGGCTGCGGCTGTGCGTCAACGGCCTCGGCCCCAGACGCCTGCGCCTCGGCGGCGACGGGGGTCTCGCCCTCGGTCGCGTCTGCCTCGGTCGCTTCGGCCTCGGTCACGGCCTCGGGGGCTGCCGCGTCGGGCGCTTCGGCCTCGGTCACGGCCGTGTCGGCCTCGATGGTCTCGTCGGTGTTGCGGGGAGTGGACTCGGCTGCGGAAGTCACGGGATGCACCTCAATGCGGCATGCGCCGCCTGCGGGGGTAAGGACGGCCCAAGCCTAGTACGGCGGGCCGCTCGCTCACGGGGTGGGCGTCGTCTCGGGGGCGGGCTCGACGGAATCGTCCGGCGTCGGGGTGGCCGGGGCATCCATCGTCGAGGTCGGCGTCGGGGTCGGCGTCGCGCTGGGTGCCGGCTCGGGTGCGCCGGGGCCCAGGGTGAAGTAGGCGACCTGTCCGCCGACCACGGCCAGGATCAACGCACCGCCGCCGATCGCGGCGATCAGGTTGTCGCGCGTGCGCCGCTTGGCGCGGCCGTCATGGAATTGCTGACGCGCCTGGTAGAGCCGTGCGCGCTCACGCGCCGCGCGCGCATCGCGTTGCTTGCCCGTAGCCACGGGACCTCCTTCGCCCCCGGATGCTCCGGGCCGGGACGATCCTACAAACTGCACGCGACCCGGCCAAACCGCCCACGTCGTCGGCCGGGGCTAGCCTTGTGGCGTGACTTCGCCGGCAGCTCTCTTCCAGGGTCAGACGCCTCTGGCCGTGCGCATGAGGCCGACCTCGCTCGACGAGGTCGCCGGGCAGTCCCACCTGCTGCGGCCGGGCTCGCCCCTGGTCACGCTGGCGACGGCGGATGCCTCGGCCCGCGCGGCGTCGTCGGTGATCCTGTGGGGTCCGCCCGGCACCGGCAAGACGACGCTCGCGCAGGCGATCGCGCGCTCGTCGCAGCGCCGGTTCGTCGAGCTCTCGGCGGTCACCGCCGGAGTTCGCGACGTGCGCGAGGTCATGCAGGAGGCGCTGACGCAGCGCGACCTCTACGGCGTGTCGACGATCCTGTTCCTCGATGAGATCCACCGCTTCACGAAAGCGCAGCAGGACGCGCTGCTGCCGGGCGTCGAGAACGGCTGGGTGGTGCTCATCGCCGCGACGACCGAGAACCCCTCGTTCTCGGTCATCTCGCCCCTGCTCTCGCGCTCGCTCCTGCTCACGCTGCGCCCGCTCACCGACGACGATCTCGGGATGCTGATCGATCGCGCGCTCACCGATGCCCGGGGCCTGGCCGGAGCGGTCGACCTCGAGCCGGAGGCGAGGGCCGCCTTGATCCGGCTCGCATCGGGCGACGCGCGCCGCGCTCTCACCGCACTTGAGGCTGCGGCATCCATCGCCCTGCCCGAAGAAGACGGCGCCGCGCCGGTGATCACGGCCGACGGCGTGGCGCAGGCCGTCGACCGGGCGCTGCTGCGCTACGACCGGCAGGGCGACGAGCACTACGACGTGATCAGTGCGTTCATCAAGTCGATCCGCGGGTCGGACGTCGACGCCGCGATGCACTACCTCGCGCGCATGGTCGAGGCGGGGGAGGACCCGCGGTTCATCGCCCGCCGCCTCATCATCTCGGCCGCCGAGGACATCGGCCTCGCCGACCCCCAGGCGCTGCCGATCGCGGTCGCCGCCGCCGACGCGGTACAGCTGATCGGCATGCCCGAGGGCCGCATCCCGCTCGCCGAGGCGACGGCGTACCTGGCGACGACCGCCAAGTCCAACGCGGCGTACACGGCGATCGACGCCGCGATCGCGGACGTGCGCGCGGGCGGCTTCGGGCGCGTGCCGGTGCACCTTCGCGACGCCCACTACCCGGGGGCGAAGCGGCTCGGGCACGGCAAAGGCTACGTGTATCCGCACGACCTCGACGTCGGCGTGGCCGCGCAGCAGTATCTTCCCGACGAACTTCGGGGCAAGCGCTACTACCAGCCCACCGGCCGCGGACAGGAGCGAGACATCCAGGCGCGGCTCGAGAAGATCCGGCGCATCCTCGGGTCCGAGTGAGGCTCCTCCCGCGGCGACGGCCCAGAATCGCCGGTCTGATAGACTTGACCGGCTCGAAACGGAGTTTTCGGGCATCCCCTCTCTTCTTGACCGACCTTCCGGCATGCCCCGGCGTGCAGTCCGGACAGGGCGAGGAGACGGAGATACGTCCGTGAGTCGTGAAAGACACGTCCACGTCATCGGAAGGAACACTTCGTGGCTACGAAGTCCCAGGACCGCCGCAAGGTCCGCCTGTCGCGCGCGCTCGGCGTCGCGCTGACCCCCAAGGCCGCCCGCTACCTCGAGAAGCGTCCGTACGCTCCGGGCGAGCACGGCCGCACCAAGCGCAAGGCCGACAGCGACTACGCCGTGCGCCTTCGTGAGAAGCAGCGTCTGCGCGAGCAGTACGGCATCCGCGAGAAGCAGATGCGCAACACGTTCAACGAGGCCCGCCGCAAGGACGGCCTGACCGGTGAGAACCTGGTCGAGCTGCTCGAGATGCGCCTGGACGCCCTCGTGCTGCGCGCCGGCTTCGCCCGCACCACCGCGCAGGCCCGCCAGCTCGTCGTGCACCGTCACATCCTCGTCGACGGCCAGCTCGTCGACCGCCCGTCGTTCCGCGTGAAGCCCGGCCAGCTCATCCACGTCAAGGCCAAGAGCGAGGGCCTCGAGCCCTTCCAGGTCGCAGCCCTGGGCGGTCACGCCGAGGTTCTGCCGCCGGTTCCGAGCTACCTCGAGGTCGAGCTCGACAAGCTGCAGGCGCGCCTGGCGCGTCGGCCCAAGCGCGCCGAGGTCCCGGTCGTCTGCGACGTCCAGCTCGTCGTCGAGTACTACGCCGCCCGATAGGACACACAGCACGCACCGGAGGGCGTCGGGGGTTCACCCCCGGCGCCCTCCTGCTTTCTGGCTACGATGGACAGATGCCCGACAGTGGCGAAGGAGTGCTGAAATGAAGAATCTGCTGTGGTTCGTCTTCGGGATCGCAGGCGGCTTCGTTCTGGCACATCTCGTCAACAAAGACCCCCGCGGTCGCGAGGCGCTCGCCGAGCTCGACTCGCGCATCACCGAGTTCACTGATCGCATGAGCAACGCCTACCGCGAGCAGGAAGCGCGATTCTCCGGGCTCGCCGATGCGGTGGCCGAAGGCGCCGCCGGCGTCGTCGGCCAGGCCAAGGCCGCCGCATCCGATGTCGTGGACGCCGCTGAGAAGCTCGCCGACTGACCCACCGAACCATCCTCCCTGCCCGCGCCCGCGCGGGCCGGATCCGCTCGCCCCCCGAGGACAATCCGACATGAAGACCGCCGAGATCGCTCAGCGCTACCTCGCCTATTTCGAGAAGAACGGCCACACGATCGTGCCGTCGGCATCGCTGGTGACCGACGACCCGGCGCTGCTGTTCACCGTCGCGGGCATGGTGCCGTTCATCCCGTATCTGTCGGGCGATGTCCCCGCGCCCTACGCGCGCGCGGCGGACAACCAGAAGTGCATCCGCACCAACGACATCGAAGAGGTCGGCAAGACGCCGCGGCACGGCACGTTCTTCCAGATGCTCGGCAACTGGTCGTTCGGCGACTACTTCAAAGAGGGCGCGATCCGCTTCGCATGGGAGCTGCTCACCTCGAGCGAGGCCGACGGCGGACTCGCGTTCGACCCGAAGGACCTGTGGGTCACGGTCTACGAAGAGGACGACGAGGCGCACGACCTGTGGCTGCGCCTGACCGATCTGCCCGAGGAGCGCATCCAGCGCCTCGGCAAGGACACCAACTACTGGAGCACGGGTCTTCCCGGCCCCGCCGGGCCGTGCTCCGAGATCTTCTTCGACCGCGGGCCGGCGTACGGCATCGACGGCGGTCCTGCCACGGACGACGACCGCTACGTCGAGATCTGGAACCTCGTGTTCATGCAGTACGAGATCACGAACGTGCGGTCGAAGTACGACTTCGACGTCGTCGGAGAGCTCCCGAACAAGAACATCGACACCGGCATGGGCCTGGAGCGCATCGCGTTCATCAAGCAGGGCGTCGACAACATGTACGAGACCGACCAGGTGCGTCCGGTGCTCGACAAGGCGGTCGAGCTGTCGGGTCGCACGTACGGCGCGAACCACGACGACGATGTGCGCTTCCGTGTGATCGCCGACCATGTGCGCTCGTCGCTCATGCTGCTCGCGGACGGCGTGACGCCGTCGAACGACGGCCGCGGCTACATCCTGCGCCGACTCATGCGGCGGGCGATCCGCTCCATGCGCCTGCTCGGGGTGGAGGGCCCGACCTTCGCCGAGCTGTTCGCGGTGTCGCGGGACGCGATGAAGGAGGCCTACCCCGTCGTCGAGGCCGACTGGGCACGCATCTCGCAGTACGCCCTCGCCGAGGAGGAGACGTTCCTGCGCACACTCGCTGCCGGATCTGCGATCCTCGACGAGTCGCTCCAGCAGACGAAGGCCGCAGGCGGCACCACCGTCGCCGGCGACGAGGCGTTCCTGCTGCACGACACGTACGGCTTTCCGATCGATCTCACCCTCGAGATCGCCGAGGAGGCGGGGCTCACCGTCGACCGGGCGGCGTTCGACACGCTCATGCAGGAGCAGCGCGCGCGGGCCAAGGCCGATGCGCGGGCGCGCAAGCGCCAGCTCGCCGACACGAGCGTCTACCGCGACCTGCGGGCGAAGGGCGAGACCGTCTTCACCGGGTACACCGACCTCGAGACGGAGTCGACGGTGCTCGGCATCCTCATCGACGGCGTTCCCGCCGACCGCGCGTCCGCGGGACAGGTCGCCGAGGTCATCCTCGCCGAGACGGCGCTGTACGCCGAGTCGGGCGGTCAGGTCGCCGACAAGGGCATCATCGTCGGTCCCGGCTACGAGCTCGACGTGCTCGACGTGCAGAAGCCGGTCCCGGGACTGGTGAGCCATACGGTCGAGGTCGTGTCGGGCGAGGTCGGCGTGGGCCTGGCGGCGACGACGGTGGTGGATGCCGCGAACCGCCGTGCCGCGCGGCAGGCGCACTCTGCGACCCATCTCGTGCACGCCGCTCTGCGCGACACCCTCGGCAAGACCGCGACCCAGGCGGGCTCGCTCAACCGTGCCGGCTACCTGCGCTTCGACTTCTCGTGGGGTCAGGCACTGTCCGACGGCACCAAGACCGAGATCGAGGAGATCGCCAACAACGCCGTGCGCGACAACCTCGAGGTGACCACGCGCGTGCTCGCGCTCGACGAGGCGCGCTCGCTCGGTGCGATGGCGCTGTTCGGCGAGAAGTACGGCGACACCGTGCGCATGGTCGACATCGGCGGGCCGTGGTCGCGCGAACTGTGCGCGGGAACGCATGTCGCCTCGAGCGCCGAGGTCGGGCTCATCAACCTCGTCGGCGAATCGTCGGTGGGGGCATCCAACCGGCGCGTCGAGGCGCTCGTCGGACTCGACGCGTTCCGCTCCCTCGCGGCCGAACGCGCGCTCGTGTCGCAGCTGACCACGACGCTGAAGACGCCGCGGGAGCAGCTTCCGGCGCGCATCGCCGAGCTCACCGCCAGCCTCAAGGCGGCCGAGAAGAAGATCGCCGCGCTCGAGTCGAAGGCGCTCGCCGAGCGGCTACCGGCGCTCGTCGAGACGGCGACCGCGGTCGGTTCGCACCGCTTGGTCGCCCAGTCCATCGGTGCGGCGGGGTCGGCCGACGATGTGCGCTCGCTCGCGCTCCAGGTGCGCGACCGGCTCGGGTCGGACGCCGCCGTCGTCGCGCTCGGGGCCGACCTGGGCGGCCGGCCGGTCGTGGTGGTCGCCACGAACGAGGCCGCGCGCGCCGCTGGTGCGAAGGCGGGCGTGCTCGCCAAGGCCGCCGCGACAGCTCTCGGCGGAGGCGGCGGCGGGCGAGACGATGTGGCGCAGGGCGGCGGAGCAGATGTCGCGGCGCTGCCGGCGGCGCTGGTCGCCGTGAAGGACGCGCTCGGGGCGGCGTGACAACGGCGTGATGAGTGGATTCCGCAGGGGTGTGCGGCTCGGCATCGATGTCGGGCGGGCGCGCATCGGCGTCGCGCGGTGCGACCCCGACGGCATGCTCGCCACGCCCGTCGAGACGGTGCCGCGAGGGGATGCCTCCATCCTGCGCCTTCGGGAACTGATCGCCGAGCACGAGCCCATCGAGGTGCTCGTCGGTCTTCCGCTGAGCCTCAGCGGGGGCGACACGCCGTCGACCACCGACGCGCGGGACTTCGCCGGCACGCTGGCGGCGGCATCCGCCACTCCTGTGCGCCTCGTGGACGAACGCCTCAGCACCGTCTCGGCGCACGCCGCGCTGCGCGACTCGGGGCGTTCTCAGCGATCGTCTCGTAGCATTGTTGACCAGGTCGCCGCCGTCGTGCTGCTTCAGCAGGCGCTCGACGTCGAGAAGAATTCCGGCCGACCGCCCGGAACATCCGTAGACCCGGCCGAGGAGCCCGCCTGAGATGCCAGAGTCCCCTTCGCCGTACGATCATCCGTTCGCGGGGCTCTTCAGCGCGCTGCCCGATCCGCGCGCGCACGTGGCACGGGCCTCCGCAGAGGGATCCGGGCCGGGCCGTGGCGTCAGCGAGGAGCCTGCCGATCAGGCGGCGCCGGTGACTGCGACCCCGTCGGCGGAGCCCGCCGCCCCGGCTGCGGGCGGTGTTCCGATGTCGCGTCGCGAAGCGCGGCAGGCGGCTGCCGAGGCCGCGGCGCGTTCGACGAGTGCCTCCGCGGGAGCGGCTGCGGCTCCGGCGGGCGCGTCTGCGGCGGCCTCCGCGACGGGCGAGACGGCGGGACGCGCACCGGCGTCCGGCGGCGCGGGCAGCGCCGCGTCGCGCACCACCGGCGTGTTCACCGGATCGGCCGAGGACGACGACCCCGCACGGTCGTGGCCGTTCTCGGGCGAGGTCGCGGCGGCGCCCGCGCTGCCGTACAGCCGTACCGGCGGCATCCCAGTGATACAGGCCGACGCGACCGCGCGTTCGCGGGACACCTTCGACAGTCTCTTCGACGACCACTCGGCGGCCCCTGCCTCAGGCATCGCGGCTGCGCCGAAGGAGAAGCGCAAGCGGCGCGTGGGGAGGTGGATCGCGCTCGGCATCGTCGTCGTGCTCCTGGGCGGCGTCACCGCCGGCGGTCTGTGGGTGTGGAACACCTACGAGGACAAGATCCGCGAGATCATGGGGTGGGAAGAGCCCAAGGACTACCCGCCCGGCCAGGCGACGGGTGAGGCGCTCGTCACGATCCAGCCCGGCGACACGGGCCAGTCGATCTCGCCGAAGCTCTTCGAGGCGGGCGTCACCAAGACGCCCGACGCCTTCTACGACTATCTGATCCACACCGACCAGAACCCCCCGTTCGTGCCCGGCGTGTTTCGCCTGCAGACGCAGATGACGTCGGAGGCGGCCCTCGCGGCGATTCTCGATCCCTCGAACAAGCTCGAGAACACCGCCACGATCCCCGAGGGGTACTCCGTCGAGCAGACGATCGCGGTGCTGTCGGAATCGCTCGGCATTCCGCTGGAGGACTTCCAGGCCGCCGTCGCCGACCCGACCGCGTATGGGGTGTCGGTCGACCCGTCCATCGCGGCGGCGGGTGGGCAGCCGCTGGAGGGGTGGCTCTTTCCCGCGACCTACGAGTTCGAGCCGGGCACAACGGCGCGCGACGTCATCGGACGCCTGGTGACCCAGACCGTGGACGTGCTCGGGAACCTCGGTGTGCCGGAGGCCGATCGCCAGCGACTCCTGACGACAGCCTCGATCATCCAGCGCGAGGCGCGGTACGAGGCCGACATGCAGAAGGTCTCGCGCGTCATCCAGAACCGGCTCGACCCGAACAACCAAGAGACCTTCGGCCTGCTGCAGATGGACTCGACCGCACAGTACGGCTATGGCGAGATGCACGCAGGCAGCGTGAGCACCACCGACGAGGCGCAGTACGACGACAACCCGTGGAACACCTACGTGCACGCGGGCCTGCCGATCGGCCCGATCTCGAACCCCGGCGAGGTCGCGATCAGGGCGGCGATGAACCCTGCCGAGGGCGACTGGCTGTACTTCGTGACGGTCAACCTCGACACCGGCGAGACGGTGTTCACCTCCAACATCGACGACCACAACGCGGCGGTCGAGCAGTGGCGGGCGTGGTGCTCCGACCACCCGGACTCGGGGTGCTGACCGGCAGGCGCCTCGCGGTGTGGGGCGATCCGATCGACCACAGCATCTCGCCGCGCGTGCACGCGGCCGCGTACCGCGTGCTGGGCCTGGACTGGGAGTACGGGCGCGAGCGCGTTGACGAGGCATCCTTCGCCGCGCGTCTGGCCGCCCTCGGTGAGCGGTGGCGCGGCCTGTCGCTCACGATGCCGCTCAAGGGCGTCGCGTTCGCGGCCGCCGAGACGCGCGACCGCTCTGCCGAGCTCACCGGCGCCGTCAACACCCTGCTGCTCGAACCCGGCGGCCCACGCGGGTTCAACACCGACGTCGGCGGCATCGTGCGCGCTCTGGCAGAGGAGGGCGTAGCCGCCGCTGCGCGGGCGCGCATCGTCGGGGCGGGCGCGACGGCGACCTCGGCCCTCGTGGCGCTCTGGTCGATCGGCGCGCGCGAGGTCGAAGTGGTCGCTCGCCGCACCGAGGCGGTTACGCCCCTGCGCGGGCTGGGCGAGCGACTCGGCGTGACGGTGACCGCGGCCGGGTTCGACGCGCCGCGGTTGGATCCGGTCGACCTCACGGTGGCGACGTTGCCGGGCGGGGCGACGGTGACCGATGCTGCCGCCGCAGCCCTGGCGGCATCTGGCGGACCCCTTCTCGACGTGGTCTACGGGCACTGGCCCACCGTGCTCTCGCAGGCGTGGGAGCGGGCGGGTGCCACCGCGTGGACGGGGGCCGGGATGCTGCTGCACCAGGCCGTGCTGCAGGTGCGGGTCTTCACGCAGGGCGACCCCGCCGCGGTGCTGCCGGCCGAAGATGACGTGGTCGCCGCGATGCGCTCGGCGCTCGTGGGAGACTAGACCAATGCTCCGCGTGATCACGGCCGGCGAATCGCACGGCCCCGAACTCGTCGCCATCATGGAGGGCCTGCCCGCGGGCGTGCCCGTCTCGCGCGCCGCGATCCAGGCCGACCTCGCCCGCCGCAAGCTGGGCTACGGCCGCGGGTCGCGCATGAAGTTCGAACAAGACGAGCTGGCGATCTCGACGGGCGTGCGCCACGGGCTGTCGCTCGGCAGTCCCATCGCGCTGCGCATCGGCAACACCGAGTGGCCCAAGTGGGTCGAGGTGATGAGCGCCGAGCCGGTCGAGCTCACCGAGAAGTCGCGTGGCCGCGGCGCCGCGCTGACCCGTCCGCGCCCGGGTCACGCCGATCTGGTGGGTATGCAGAAGTACGGCTTCGACGAAGCCCGGCCGATCCTCGAGCGCGCGAGCGCCCGCGAGACCGCCGCTCGGGTCGCGCTCGGGGCGATCGCCCGATCGTTCCTCGCAGAGCTCGGCATCCGCCTGGTGAGCCACACGCTGTCGATCGGGCCGGTGCAGGTGCCCGAGGGCGCGGCGCTTCCGACGCCCGACGACGTCGAGGCGCTCGACGCCGATCCGCTGCGCTGCTTCGACGCGCAGACATCCGCTCGCATGGTCGACGAGGTCGACGCCGCGCGCAAGGACGGCGACACCCTGGGTGGCATCGTCGAGGTGCTCGCCTACGGGCTCCCGCCCGGGCTCGGCTCGCACGTGCAGTGGGACCGCCGCCTCGACGGCCGGCTCGCGCAGGCGCTCATGAGCATTCAGGCGATCAAGGGCGTCGAGGTGGGCGACGGATTCGAGACCACGCGCCGACGCGGCTCGGCTGCGCACGACGAGCTGTTCGCCACCGACGACGGGATCGCCCGATCGTCGGACCGGGCGGGCGGTACCGAGGGGGGCATGTCGACCGGCACGGTTCTGCGTGTGCGGGCGGGCATGAAGCCCATCGCGACCGTCCCGCACGCGCTGCGGACGGTCGATGTCGCCACCGGCGACACCGCGTCGGCACACCACCAGCGCTCCGACGTGTGCGCGGTGCCCGCCGCGGGCGTGGTCGCCGAGGCGATGGTCGCGGTCGTGCTGGCCGAAAGCGTGCTCGAGAAGTTCGGCGGCGACAGCGTGGCCGAGACGCGCCGCAACCTCGAGTCGTACCTCGCCGCGATTCCGGCGACGCTGCGCACGGCCGACGCGAGCGACCCGGCGCTGGGCGCCGACGTGCTCGCCGAGCATGACCTCGCGCTCTGAGCGCCCCGCCGTGACCGACAACAGCTCGGCGAAGACCGGCTCCATCGTGCTGGTCGGGCCGATGGGCGCCGGCAAGACGAGCATCGGCCGTCGCGTCGCGAAGGCGCTCGGCATGACGTTCGTCGACACGGATGCCGCAGTCGTGCGCGACCACGGACCGATCGAGGCGATCTTCGCAGAGGCGGGCGAGGCGCGCTTCCGCGAACTCGAGCACGAAGCCGTCCGCGCGGCGATCGAGGGCGGCGGCGTCGTCGCGCTCGGCGGGGGAGCGGTGCTCGATCCCCGCACGCGCGCCGCGCTGGCTGAACACCGCGTCGTGCTGCTGACCCTGGCCGCCAAGAACGTACCCGCGCGCATCCGCGGCTCGAATCGGCCTCTGCTGCAGGGCGAGGACCCCGTCGCGCGCTGGAGCGAGATCTTCGAACAGCGCCGGCGGCTCTACGACGAGGTCGCCGATGTGACGTTCGACACGTCCGAAGGACCGCTGCAGCTGATCGTGGACGCGATCGTCGCGTGGGCGCAAGGCGACCCGGTGGCATCGGCGGGCGCAGACGAAGAGGAGACCCCGTGAGCGAGACGACGACGATCCCCGTGGGCGGCGAGCGCCCCTATGACGTGATCGTGGGGCGCGGCATCCTGAACTCCGTCGGCGCGGCGCTGCCCGAGGCCGCCCGCAAGGTGCTCATCGTTCACCCGCCGACGCTCGCGGCGAAGGCCGAGGCGCTGCGCGTGTCGCTGACGGGCCAGCGACAGGTGCTGCTGGCCGAGATCCCGGATGCCGAGGCAGGCAAGCGCGTCGAGGTGGCGGCGTTCTGCTGGCAGGTGATGGGTCAGGCCGACTTCACGCGCACGGACGCGGTGGTCGGCTTCGGCGGGGGAGCGGTCACCGACCTCGCGGGCTTCGTCGCGGCGACGTGGCTGCGCGGCGTCGAGGTCGTGCAGATCCCCACCACGGTGCTCGGCATGGTCGACGCGGCCGTGGGCGGCAAGACCGGCATCAACACGAACGAGGGCAAGAACCTCGTGGGCGCCTTCTGGACCCCGCGTGCCGTGCTGTGCGACCTCGAGCTGCTCGACTCGCTCGGCCGCAACGAGCTCGTGGCGGGGTACGCCGAGGTGGTGAAGGCCGGGTTCATCTGGCACCCCGAGATCCTCGACATCATCGAGGCCGACCCCGAGCGCGCCGTCGACCCGTCGACCCCCGAGTTCCGCCGCACGATCGAGCTCGCCATCGACATGAAGGCGCGCGTCGTCGGCGAGGACCTGCGCGAGGCGGGTCTGCGCGAGGTTCTGAACTACGGCCACACGCTCGGGCACGCGATCGAGCACGCCGAGCGGTACCAGTGGCGCCACGGCGCGGCGATCTCGATCGGCATGGTCTTCGCCGCCGAGCTGTCGCGCCTGGCGGGTCGGCTTTCGGATGCCGCGGCCCAGCGCCACCGCGACATCCTGGGCTCTCTGGGCCTGCCCATGACCTATCGCGCGGGTGCGTTCCGGCAGCTGCTGGCGACGATGCAGCGCGACAAGAAGAGCCGCGGCGGCATGCTGCGCTTCATCGTGCTCGACGACATCGCCAAGCCGACCGTGCTGCAGGCGCCCGACGAGTCGCTGTTGTTCGCCGCGTACCAAGAGGTCGGCGCGTGACCGACCTGACGGTGCGCCGCATCCGCGCCGACGAGTGGCGGGCTGTGCGGGCGCTGCGTCTGGAGTCGACCAGCGATCCCGATGCGGCGATCGCTTTTCTCGAACGGCCCGACGAGGTCGCCGCGCGTCCGGACGAGTTCTGGCAGGACCGCGCCGCGACAGCGGCCGCCAGCGAGATCGCGGCGCAGTTCGTGGCCGTCGCCGACGGCTGCTGGGTGGGGAGCCTCTTGGTCAGCATCCGCGCCACCGGGCAGACCGACCACCTCGGACGCTACGTCGACGACCGCCGTGGCGATGTCGTGGGCGTGTACGTGAACCCGGCTCATCGAGGCGCCGGTGCGGTCGACCGCCTGCTCGACGCGGCGGCCGAGTGGGCGGCATCCCGCGGACTGCCTCGGCTCACGCTCGACGTGCACCGCGACAACCCGCGGGCGCAGGCCGCGTACCGCCGCTGCGGCTTCATCCCGACGGGCGAGACCTTCTCCAGCGTCATCGGTCCCGAGATCGAGATGGCGCGACCGCTGCCGTGACGAACCGCCTCGGCCGCGCTGCTATCGTGCGAGCATGACCGCCCCGCGCCGCCTGCTGCTCGTGAACGGACCCAACCTCAACCTGCTCGGCGTGCGCGAGCCCGAGGTGTACGGCACCGCCACGCTCGACGACGTGGTTCGGATCGCGACCGAGGCCGCGGCCGCCCACGGGTTCGAGGTGCGGGCCGTGCAGAGCAACCATGAGGGCGTGCTGATCGACGCGATCCACGCCGCCCGACTCGACTGCGCGGGCATCGTCATCAACCCCGGCGGGCTCACGCACACCTCGGTCGTGCTGCGCGACGCGCTCTCGGGCGTGGCGCTGCCGGTGGCCGAGATCCACATCTCGAACGTCTACGAGCGCGAGGCCTTCCGCCACCACTCGTACGTCGCCGACGTCGCCGCCGTGCATGTCATCGGCGAGGGCGTCGGCGGGTATGCGCGGGCGGTCGATCTGCTGGTCGAGGTGATCGCGGGGCGCGCCGAGGGCTGAGCCCGGCCCGCCCCGCGGGCTCACGCGCCGGCGGGCGGTTCGGGCGCGGATGCGGTGACGTCGGCGGTCGCGGGGGCGGGGGCATCCGTCTTCGACTCGGCCTTCGGCGCGCGTGCGCCCGATGCGGCCGGAAGCGCGAAGCACACCCCGATGGCCACGACGGTGAACGCGACGGCGGCCCAGAACGCGGCGTCGAACCCGTCGGCGAGCTGGGACAGATCGGATGCGCCGGAGGTCGCCGCCTCGAGGATGACGGCGAGCAGAGCCGTGCCGAACGCCCCGCCGATCTGCTGCGCGAGCCGCGTGATGATGCTCGCGTGCGGCACCTGGTCACGTTCGAGGCCGACGAAGGCAACGGACATCACGGGGATCATGACCGCGCCCATGCCGAAGCCCCGCACGAGCAGGACCGCCATGAGCCACCACTCGTTCGTCGCGGCATCGGCCAGGGCGAACGGGATCGTCGCGGCGCCCATGATGACGAACCCGCCGATCGCCACGATGCGCGCGCCGACGCGGTCGGTGAGGTTTCCTGCGATCGTGCGGCTCAGGAGCGCGCCGACACCCTGCGGGATGAGCATGAGCGCGGCCTGGAGCGGGTCGGCGCCGCGCACGAGCTGGTAGTACAGCGGCAGCAGCAGCATCGAGCCGAACAGCGACGCGCCCGACAGGAACAGCACCGCCGACGACGCGGCGACGGGCCGGCGACCGAGCAGGCCGATGTCGATGAGGGCTTTGGCGGGCCGGCGCGTCTGGGTGAGCACGAACGCCACGAGGAACAGGATGCCGGCGACGACGGGCAGCCACACGTCGGGGCGGGCGAGGCCGCCGTGCTGGCTCACGTTCGACAGGCCGTACAGGATGCCGACGAGCGCGGGCGAGACGAGCACGAGACCCACCCAGTCGAGCACCGGCTTGGCGCTCGGGGCGTCGGCGGGGATGAAGCGCCACGCGAGGATGAGGCCGGCAAGGCAGAAGGGGACGTTCACCCAGAACAGACCCCGCCAGTCGGCGACGTTCAGGATCAGGCCGCCGATCGTCGGGCCGAGGATGGGGCCGAGGGCGGCGGGCAGGCTGACCATGGCCATGAGCTTGCCCAGACCTTCCCCCTTGGGCACCTGCTGGATCGCGAGCGTCGCCATGAGCGGCATCATGAGTCCGCCGCCGAGGCCCTGCAGCACGCGGAACCCGATGAGGCTCGGGGCGTCCCACGCGAGGCTGCACAGCACCGAGGCGCCCATGAAGACGGTGAGCGCGAACATCCAGACGCGCTTGCCGCCGAAGCGCGCCTGGGCCCAGCCCACGACGGGGATCGCGACGCCGAGCGCGAGCAGATACGCGGTGGTGACCCACTGCACGGTGCTGATCGGCACGCCCAGGTCGAGGGCGAGGGACTTCAGGGCGATGCTGACGATCGTGCTGTCGAAGATGACGGCGAGCCCCCCGACCACCAGCACGAGCGCGGTGACGATGGCGCTGCGGGATACGGCGGGGGCGGGTGAGGATGTCACGGGAAGTCCTTTCTAAGATACAGATGTGTATCTATCGCCAGAGTGTAGACCGATCGGATAAGATACACAAATGAATCTTGAGCAGACCGTGACGAAGCGCCGGCGGGGCAAGGAGCTCGAAGACGCCATCCTGCAGGCGGGGTGGGACCAGGTGCTCGAGGCCGGCTACGGCGGGTTCACGATCGACGCGGTCGCCGAGCGCGCGGGCACCAGTCGCTCGGTGCTGTACCGGCGGTGGGAGAACCGCAACACGCTGCTTGCGGCCGCGCTCGCCTTCGGGCTGAGCACGACACGCGTAACGCCCCCCGACACCGGCTCGCTCCGCGAGGACATGCTCGAGCTGCTGCGGCGGTTCACCCGGGCCCGGGCACGGCTCATCCCGCTCCTGTCGGTGCTGCTGGGGGAGTACTTCGCCGAGACCGGCACGAGCATCCAGGATCTGCGGCGCGACATGTTCGGAACGTCCACGCGCACCGCGGTCGACGACATCCTCGATCGCGCGGTGGCGCGCGGCGAGGCGGACCCCGCGCGCCTGACGCCGCGTGTGCGCGCGGTCGCCGTGGATCTGCTGCGCCACGACCTGCTGGTGAACTTCCGCGCGGTGCCCGAGGGCGACATCGTGGCGATCGTCGACGAGGTGTTCCTGCCGCTCGTACGGCCGCAGGGCGCGTGAGGCGGGGCATCCCGTAGAATCGAATGTCGGCATGCCGACTCGATCGGCTCATCTGCCGGATCCCAGACGAAACGGAACTCCACACTCATGGCATCGACCGCAGACATCAAGAACGGCGTCGTCCTCAGCATCGACGGACAGCTCTGGAGCGTCATCGAGTTCCAGCACGTCAAGCCCGGCAAGGGCGGCGCGTTCGTCCGCACCAAGCTGAAGAACGTCGTGACGGGCAAGGTCGTCGACCGCACGTACAACGCCGGCGCCAAGATCGAGATCGAGAACGTCGACCGCCGCGACTTCACCTACCTGTACAACGACGGCGACAGCTTCGTGTTCATGGACGCGGCCGACTACGACCAGATCAACGTCCCCGCCGCGACCGTCGGCGACGCCGCCAACTTCCTGCTCGAGAACCAGCAGGTCACGATCGCGCTGAACAACGGCAACCCGCTCTACATCGACCTTCCCGCGTCGGTCGTGCTCGAGATCACCTACACCGAGCCGGGGCTGCAGGGCGACCGCTCGTCGGCCGGCACCAAGCCCGCGACCGTCGAGACCGGCTATGAGATCCAGGTGCCGCTGTTCCTCGAGACGGGCACCAAGGTCAAGGTCGACACCCGCACGGGCGACTACCTCGGCCGCGTGAACTGAGCGCGGCAGCAGCCCTCGCATGAGTGCCCGCACGAAGGCGCGAAAACGCGCGCTCGACATCCTCTTCCAAAGCGACGTGCGCGGAGAGGAACTCGCAACCATGCTCGCCGTCGAGGCGAAGCGTGCCGCCAGCGAGCCCGCCCGCGAATCGTCGTGGCTGTACGCGCGCGAGATCGTCGACGGCGTGATCGACAACTCCGACGCGATCGACGAACAGATCACGACCTACGCGAAGGACTGGTCGCTGGCCCGCATGCCCGCGGTCGACCGCGCCCTGCTGCGCATCGGCGCTTGGGAGATCCTCTACAACGACGACGTGCCGACGGCCGTTGCGATCGACGAGGCCGTCGAACTGGCCAAGGAGTTCTCGACAGACGAGTCCAGCGCGTTCGTCCACGGCGTGCTCGCCCGGATCGCGCGCTCGAGCTGACCCGCCGTACGCGGTGTCGGCGGATGCGGCGAAGATGGATCCCGTGATCCCGCCGTCCGTCGCCGCCGCGCACATCCGCGGCCTCGCCGACGCGGGCGCGTACGCGCGCGGTCGGACGTACTTCGAAGCGGATGCCGTGCGCAGCGTCGACTGGGACCCGATCACGTCCGTGCTCGACGCCGTCGTCGCCGGCAGCGGCGCGAACGCGTATCGCTGCCGCGTGCGGCTGGAGCCGCGGCATCCGTCGCACCCCATCGTCAGCACGTCATGCACGTGCCCGATGCAGGCGGACTGCAAGCACGTCGTCGCGGCGCTCCTGGCCGCGAACCGCGTCGCCGAGCGATCGGCCGCGCCCGAGCCCGCGAAGTGGCGCAGCCTGTTCGCCGCGGGGGACCGGGCGGCCCGGGAAACCACCGCCCTCGCGCTGGGCGTCGAACTGCGTCAGCGTGTCCGCCGCAGCGCGTCGCAGTGGACGCCGGCGCGGATCGAGACGGCGACGTCGCGCGGCCTGCACGCGTTCGGCGCCGACGTGCTCGTCGGGCTGCGCCCGCTCGAGCGCAGCGGTCGCACCGCCTCGTGGATCAAGGGGGCGGTCTCGTGGGACGCGGTGCGCCGGCCGACGAACGCCTACGCCCCGGCGCACGCGCGCTGGTTCGCGGAACTGCACAGCATCGCCCGCGACGTGCGCACGTACGGCGCGTTCTCGGACGCGTCGGAATGGCTCACGCTCGACGACATCGAGTCCTCGCTGCTGTGGGGCCACCTGCGGGCGGCGGCCGATCTCGGCATCCCGCTCGTGACGACGAAGCGTCAGCAGACGGTCGAGCTCGCAGGCGAGGCCGAGGTCGCCCTGCGAGTCCAGGAGACCGGCGACGGTCTGTCGCTCACACCGCGCGTCACGATCGACGGCGAGCGAGCGGATGCCGCCACCGCGCGCCCGATCGGGCGGATCGGCGTGTACCGGTTCGAACTGGCGGGCGGCGGCATCCGTCTCACGCTCGCTCCCGCGCGCCTGCCCGAGCCGGTGCGCGCCCTGCTCGCCGCGACCGCGCCCGTCGTCGTGCCCGAGGCGGATGCGCCGGAGTTCCTCGCGGAGCATCTCGCTCGTCTGGTGCGCGAGGTGCCGGTCGAGGCGCCGGGCATCGCCGTGCCCGACCCCGAGCGGCCGGTGCTGGTGGTCGGGGTGGTGTTCCACCCGTCGCACCGGCTGGAGTACGCGCTGTCGTGGCGCTACGGCCGACGGGAGCCCGAGCCGTTCGGCGCGACGTCGGCGCCGTGGCGCGACCCCGCGGCCGAGGCGGCGGTGCGCGCGCGGGTCGAGACCGTTTGGACCGAGGCGAGCGAGCTGCCGTTCACGCCCGATGGCACCCTGTCGGGTCTGGTCGCGGCCGAGTTCGCCGCGCAGCTGCTTCCACGGCTCGAGGCGCTCGACGACGTCGTGATCCAGGTCACAGGGGAGCGGCCGCGCTACCGCGAGCTCACCGGCGACCCGCGCATCGAGATCACCACGGTCGAGTCACCCGACCCCGATTGGTTCGACCTGGGCGTGATCGTGTCGATCGACGGGCGGCAGATCCCGTTCGGCGCACTGTTCACCGCGCTGTCGCGCGGCAGGAAGAAGATGCTTCTCAGCGACGGCGCCTACTTCTCGCTGAAGCATCCGTCCCTCGACCGTCTGCGCGACCTCATCGACGAGGCCGGCGAGATCGACGAGTGGCAGACCGGTCCACGGATCAGCCGATACCAGACCGACCTCTGGGCCGACTTCGAGGACCTCGCCGACCAGGCCGAGCCCGCGGTGTCGTGGCGCACGATCGCCGAGGGACTTCGCGATGCCGACGGCGTGCCCGCTGCGCCGCTGCCGCGTGGACTGCGCGCCGACCTGCGTGCGTACCAGCGCGCCGGGTACGACTGGCTCGCGTTCCTGTGGCATCACCGGCTGGGCGGGATCCTCGCCGACGACATGGGGCTCGGCAAGACGCTGCAGCTGCTCGCACTGATCGCGCACACGCGGGACGAGGGCCAGACGCGGCCGTTCCTCGTGGTGGCGCCGACCTCGGTGCTGTCGACGTGGCGCGCCGAGGCCGCCCGTTTCGCGCCGGGGCTGCGCGTGGCGGTGGTCGACGCGACGAGCGCGAAGCGCGCCGGCGTGCAGGCCGCGGTCGCCGCATCCGCGGACGTGATCGTGACGTCGTACACGCTTCTGCGGCTCGACGAAGCCGAGTTCGCCCGCGTCGAGTGGGCCGGGCTCGTGCTCGACGAGGCGCAGTTCGTCAAGAACGCGCGGACCAAGGCATACCGCGCCGCCCGCGAGCTGCGCGCCGACGTCGTCTACGCGGTCACCGGCACGCCCATAGAGAACAGCCTCTCGGAGCTGTGGGCCCTGCTCTCGCTGACAGCCCCGGGCCTCTTCCCCTCGGCGCGGCGATTCCGCGAGGACTACATCGGGCCGATCGAGAAGGGCAAAGTTCCCGAGAACGCGGAGGGCGGCCAATACCGCGCCCGCCGGCTCGCGCGGCTGCGGCGCCGCATCCGTCCGCTCGTGCTGCGCCGCACGAAACAGCTCGTGGCCGCCGACCTGCCGCCCAAGCAGGAGCAGGAGGTCGCCGTCGAGCTGAGCCCCGCCCACCGCGCGCTGTACGACACGGTGCTGCAGCGCGAGCGGCAGAAGGTGCTGGGGCTGCTGGACGATCTCGACCGCAACCGGTTCATCGTGTTCCGGTCGCTGACGCTGCTGCGCATGCTGAGCCTTGCGCCCGAGCTCATCGACCCCGCCCACGCCCACATCGCGCCGAGCAAGCTGACCGCGCTGTTCGAGCAACTCGACGAGGTGCTCGCCGAGGGGCATCGGGCGCTCGTGTTCAGCCAGTTCACGTCGTTCCTGGCGCTGGTGGCGAGGCGGCTCGACGAGCGCGCAGTCGCGTACGCATACCTCGACGGCACGACACGGGATCGGGATGCCGCCGTCGCGGCATTCCGCGAGGGCGAGGCGCCGGTCTTCCTCATCAGCCTCAAGGCGGGCGGTTTCGGCCTCACGCTGACCGAGGCGGACTACGTGTTCCTGCTCGACCCGTGGTGGAACCCGGCCGCCGAGACCCAGGCGATAGACCGCGCGCATCGCATCGGTCAGCAGCAGACGGTGATGGTGTACCGCCTCATCGCGGCGGGCACGATCGAACAGAAGGTGATGGCGCTGCAGCGACGCAAGGCGCGCCTGTTCCAGGCCGTGATGGACGATGACGCGCTGTTCGGCCAGGCGCTGTCGGCCGACGACATCCGGGGGCTGCTCGAGCGGGACTGAGCCGCCGGCGCGGGTTTTCCACGGCGGTCCGGTCAGGGTCCACGCAGCCCCTCGCCTAGAATCGAGTCTGCGTCGATCGGGAGGATTCCATGCGCATCACGGGCCTCGGCCATGCCGGTATGTTCATCGAGACGGCGGGCGGCAGCATCCTCTGCGACCCGGTGATCGGGCCGACCTTCTTCGGCTCGTGGTTCCCGTTCCCCGACAACCGGGCGCTGGACTGGGCGAAGTACGGCGAGGCCGACTTTCTCTACATCTCGCACCGGCACCGCGACCACTTCGACCCGGCGCTCATGCAGCGGCACGTCCCGAAGAGCATCAAGGTGCTGCTCCCGGAGTACCCGACCGACGACCTCGAGCAGGATCTGCGCGCGCTCGGCTACGACAACATCGTGTACACGCAGGCCGGCGTTCCCCTCGAGTTCGGTGCTCTGAAGATCATGGTCACGCCGCTGCGCGCCCCCAGCGACGGCCCGATCGGAGACTCGTCGCTGTCTGTGGACGACGGCACCGCCAGCATCCTGAATCAGAACGACTCGCACCCGCTCGACCTCGAGAAGCTGATGTCGTTCTCGAAACCTGACGCGTACTTCACGCAGGTGTCGGGGGCGATCTGGTGGCCGATGGTCTACGACCTGCCGCAGGACGCCAAGCAGAACTTCGCGCAGCTCAAGCGCGACGCGCAGAACAAGCGCGCCCTGTACTACATCGAGAAGGTCGACGCCGAGCACGTCTTTCCGATGGCGGGTCCGCCGATGTTCCTGCGAGAGGAGCTGTTCAGGTACAACGGCTACGGGCTCGACAACGACGCGATCTTCACCGATCAGCGCCAGTTCCTCGCGCACATGCGGCAGCACCGACCCGGGCAGAAGGGCTACGAGTTCCTGCCCGGCACCGTCGTCGAGTTGAACGGCGGCGAGCTCTCGGTGACGCAGACGCTGTACTCCGATGCCGAGATCGACCGCATCTTCGACGACAAGTGGTCCTACCTGGCCGAGCAGCGCGACTGCAGGCAGGACGAGATCCGCGCCGAGGAGGCCTCGCGTGCGCCCGTGCTGCCGCCGGATGAGATGCTCGCCGCGATCAAGGAGTGGTGGGAGCCGCTGCTGCGCCGCGCGCGCACCATCCGCAATGGCGTCGGCGGCGTGGTGCGCTTCCGCATCGGCGAACTCGACATGGTCGTGGACTTCCCGAAGGCGAAGGTGCGCGAGTACCAGGGCGACGAGTGCATCTACTGGTACACGATCCCCGCCGACCTCGTCTCGACGAACATCGCCGACCACGAGATCGACTGGTCGAACTCGATCTTCCTGTCGATGCAGTTCGAAGTGGGCCGCAGCGGCAAGTTCAACGAGTTCCTCACCACGTTCCTCAAGTGCCTCTCGCGCGACCGGATCGAGTACGTCGAGAACTGGTACGCCGAGCAGACCGACCAGACCGAGGACGCGCAGATCGGCGACTGGACGGTGCAGCGGCGCTGCCCGCACCTGCGCGCCGACCTCACCAAGACCGGCAAGATCGAAGACGGCGTGCTCACCTGCTCGCTGCACGACTGGAAGTGGGACCTCGCCAGCGGCCGGTGCCTCACCAGCCAGGGGCACCCGATCCGCGCGAGCCAGTCCGAGGGCCAGACCGCTCCCGCCTCTGCGGCGCCCGCCGCCTGACGCGCCTGTCTACCCAGTGGTGCCACGCCCCGCATCACGGGGCGTCAAGACGATGATGTGAGCCCTCTGCCGGCGTCCCGTCGGCGGATGCCCGCGCGTCACGCGCGGCGCCGTGCCAGTCGACCGGCGACGATGCCGGTCAGCGGGCCCAGGACGATCAGCGCCGCCCACGTCCATCGCGCCGCGTAGGCGTCGACGGCGAAAGCGATCGGCACGGAGATCAGGAAGACCACGGGCGACACGAGCGAACCGGCGATGTAGACGGCGTTCTCGGCGCGCGTCATGGGCGTGCGCTCGAGCCCGCGCGCCCGCGCGACCTGCATCACGGCGAGCTGCAGGATCGCCACCAGCGCGATGTTCATCGCGTACAGCGCGGTGGGCAGCGCGAGATCCCACGAGTCGGGATCGCTCACGCCCTGCGTCGTGAAGGCGATGAGGATGACGAGGGCCGTCGTGACGAGGTTCACGAACGTCGTCACGCCGTCCATGCCCGTCAGGCGCCGAACGAGCCGGACGTTCACGCGCCAGAACACCGCGATGACGGCGAAGCTGAGAGCGAAGCCGAGGACCTGTGTCGGCAGCCCCGACGCCTCGAGCGTCGCGAGGCTGCGCCAGGCGTCCGCAGGCGGCGCGTCGACGTTCGAGATGAGGAGCGTCGCGGCGAATCCGTACACGGCGTCGAAGAACGAGACCTCGCGTCCGAACTCGAAGGAATGGCGCGACATGAACGACGGCGACGCCGGTCGGTGGGCCGCGCCTGCGGTCTCCGCGTCCGCTGAGGTCATGCGCCCAGCGTGACAGCTGTGCGGCGCGCGAGCCGGAGGCGCACCGCTCACGCCGACGGAGCGCACCCGGTCGGGTAGAGTGGTCACGCAACAGCAACCTTTAACCCCGTCCTGTGAGGCGGAGAAGGGAGCGGCGGATGAGCACGCGCATCGTGCTGCACGAGGCCGACATCGCCCGGGCCCTGACTCGGATCTCGCACGAGATCCTCGAGTCCAACAAGGGCCCCGAAGGGCTCGTCCTCCTGGGCATCCCCACTCGGGGCGTCACCCTCGCCGAGCGCATCGGCTCGCTCGTGAGCGAGTTCGGCGGCGCATCCGTCCCCGTCGGCGCGCTGGACGTGACGATGTACCGCGACGACCTGCACCGCAATCCCACGCGCACGCCGCACCCGACGCAGATCCCCGCCGGCGGGATCGACGGCAAGGTGGTCGTGCTCGTCGACGACGTGCTGTTCTCGGGGCGGAGCATCCGTGCCGCCCTCGACGCCCTGCAGGGCATCGGGCGCCCCGCCGCCGTGCGTCTGGCGACCCTGGTCGACCGCGGGCACCGGGAGCTGCCGATCCGGCCGGACTTCGTCGGCAAGAACCTGCCGAGCGCGCGCGAGGAGCGTGTGTTCGTGCGCCTGGCCGAGACCGACGGCGAAGAGTTCGTCTCGATCGAGGGGCGGTGAGCGCGTGAGGCACCTGCTCGACACCAAGACGCTCACCAAGGCCGACGCCGTGCGCATTCTCGACGTCGCCGAGGACATGGCCCAGACCCAGCAGCGCGAGGTCAAGAAGCTGCCGACGCTGCGCGGCAAGACCGTCGTGAACCTCTTCTTCGAGGACTCCACGCGCACGCGCATCTCGTTCGAGGCGGCCGCCAAGCGACTCTCGGCCGACGTCATCAACTTCTCGGCCAAGGGCTCGAGCGTGTCCAAGGGCGAATCGCTGCAGGACACCGCGCAGACCCTGCAGGCCATGGGGGCCGATGCCGTCGTCATCCGTCACGGCGCCTCCGGCGCCCCGCGCACGCTCGCCACGAGCGGCTGGATCACCGCCGGTGTCGTGAACGCGGGCGACGGCACCCACGAGCACCCGACGCAGGCCCTGCTCGACGCGTACACGATCCGCAAGCGCCGTTTCGGGCCTGACAGTCGCGGGCGCGACCTCGCGGGACTTGCCGTGACGATCGTCGGCGACGTTCTGCACTCCCGCGTCGCCCGCTCGAACGTGTGGCTGCTGACGACGCTGGGCGCGTCGGTGACGCTGGTGGCGCCCCCGACGCTGGTGCCGCAGGATGTCTCGGCCTGGCCCGTGCGTGTGCTCTACGACCTCGACCAGGCCGTCGCGGAAGGGCCCGACGCGCTCATGATGCTGCGCATCCAGCTGGAGCGCATGAACGCGGCATATTTCCCCACTGAACGGGAGTATTCCCGACGCTGGGGGCTCGACCCGACACGGCTTGCGACGCTGCCGGGCGATAGCATGGTGATGCACCCCGGTCCCATGAACCGCGGGCTCGAGATCTCTGCCGCCGCCGCCGATTCGCCTCGGTCGACCGTGCTCGACCAGGTGGCGAACGGCGTCTCGGTGCGGATGGCGGTGCTGTACCTGCTCCTGGCTGGGGAGCGCGACGACGATGGGAGAACCGAGTGAGTGAGGTGCTCCTGTTCCGCGGCGCATCGCTGGAGGGCGGCGGCGCGATCGACCTGCTCGTGGAAGACGGCGTGATCGCCGAGTCGGGCTCCGCGGTGAGCCGCGCCGGTGCGACCGTCGTCGACGTGGCGGGTCTGGTGGTGCTGCCGGGCCTGGTCGACCTGCACACGCATCTGCGCGAGCCCGGGTACGAGGCATCCGAGACGATCCTGACGGGATCGCGCGCTGCTGCCGTCGGCGGCTACAGCGCCGTCTTCGCGATGCCCAACACCTCGCCGGTGGCCGACACCGCGGGCGTCGTCGAACAGGAGCTCGCACTCGGCGAGGCCGCCGGGTTCGTCACCGTGCAGCCGATCGGCGCGGTCACCGTGGGGCAGAAGGGCGAGCGCCTCGCCGAGCTCGGCGCGATGGCCGACTCGCGGGCGCGCGTGCGCGTGTTCAGCGACGACGGCTTCTGCGTGTGGGATCCGCTCATCATGCGGCGCGCGCTCGAGTACGTGAAGGCCTTCGACGGGGTGATCGCGCAGCATGCGCAGGACCCGCGTCTGACCGAGGGCGCCCAGATGAACGAGGGCGTCGTCTCGGCCGAGCTCGGGCTCGCCGGCTGGCCCGCTGTCGCCGAGGAGTCGATCATCGCGCGCGACGTGCTCCTGGCCGAGCACGTCGGCTCGCGCCTGCACGTGTGCCACCTGTCGACGGCCGGCTCGGTCGAGATCATCCGGTGGGCCAAGCGCCGGGGCGTGGATGTCACGGCCGAGGTGACCCCGCACCATCTGCTGCTCACCGACGAGCTGGCGCGCGGCTACGACGCGCGCTTCAAGGTCAACCCGCCGCTCAGACGCGAAGAGGACGTGCTCGCCGTGCGCGAGGGCCTCGCCGACGGCACCATCGACATCGTCGCGACCGACCATGCCCCGCACCCCGCCGAGGTGAAGTCGTGCGAGTGGCAGGCGGCGGCCAACGGCATGGTGGGCCTGGAGAGCGCGCTGCGGGTGGTGCAGCTCGCGATGGTCGACACCGGGCTCATCACGTGGGCCGACGTCGCGCGCGTCATGAGCCGAGGGCCCGCGCGCATCGGGCGGCTCGTCGGCCACGGCACGCCGCTCACCGAGGGTCACCCCGCGTCCCTCACGTTCTACGATCCGCACCCCGTGCGCGCCTTCTCGACCGCCGACCTGCGCGGCCGCAGCGTGAACTCGCCCTACCTCGGGCGGGAGCTTCCCGGTGAGGTGCGCTGGACGCTGCACGCGGGCATCCCCACCGTCGTCGACGGCGAACTGCTGGATGCCCCGGGGGTGCGCGCATGACCCGCGAGGGCGCCCTCGTCGTGACGATCGCCGTGGTCCTGGTGCTCTTCGGGGCGCTCGCGTGGGCGTGGATGCGCCGCAGGCGCCGCGACGGCGGCCTTCGCGCGCCGTTCGGCGAGCCGCCCGCCGGCGCGCACGCTCGCGACGTGTTCCCGTCGCTGTACGTGGCCACCACGCGCCACGACGAGCCGCTGGAGCGCCTCGCGATCGCCGGCCTCGCCTTCCGCTCGCGCGCCGACGTCACGGTCACCGATGGGGGAGTGGTGCTCGACCTGGCCGGTCAGCCCCGCATGTACCTTCCCGCCGGGCGGATCGCCGCCGTCGCGCAGTCCACGGTCGCCATCGACCGTGTGGTCGAGAAGGACGGCCTCGTGCGATTGACCTGGCGCCTGGACGACGGCGCGCTCGCCGACACCTATCTTCGGCCGCAGGACTCCTCGGCCCGCGCTCTGGCCGACTCGATCGGCGCACTCACCACGACAGGAACCGACGCATGACCTCGCTGTTCACGACCGATCCCGCGATCCTCGTCCTCGAGGACGGCAGTCGCCACGTCGGCCGCGCCTACGGGGCGCGCGGCACGACGCTCGGTGAAGTGGTCTTCGCCACGGGCATGACCGGCTACCAGGAGACCCTCACAGATCCGTCCTACGCCGGGCAGATCGTGCTGCAGACCGCGCCCCACATCGGCAACACCGGCATGAACGACGAGGACCCGGAGTCCCGTCGCATCTGGGTGTCGGGCTACATCGTGCGCGACCCCTCGCGGGTGGTGTCGAACTGGCGTGCCGACGAGTCGCTCGACGACGCGCTCGAGCGCGACGGTGTCGTGGGCATCAGCGGCATCGACACGCGCGCGGTGACGCGGCACATCCGGTCGGCGGGCAGCATGCGCGGCGCGATCTTCTCGGGGGATGCCGCCGCCATCGACCCCGAGGAGCAGCTGCGCCTCGTGCGCGAGGCGCCGCAGATGGCCGGGCAGAACCTGTCCGCCGAGGTGTCGGTCGCAACCGCCGAGGTGACCCCCGCGCGCGGTGAGCGGCTCGGCAGCCTCGCCGTCCTCGACCTCGGCGTCAAGCAGGCCACGGTGAACAACCTGGCCGAACGCGGCTTCGAGGTGCACGTCCTGCCGCAGAGCGCCACGATCGACGACATCCGCGCGATCGACCCGGTCGCGGTGTTCTACTCGAACGGACCGGGCGACCCCGCAGCCTCCGATCAGCACGTCGACCTGCTGCGCGGAGTGCTCGATGACGGGCTGCCCTTCTTCGGCATCTGCTTCGGCAACCAGCTGCTCGGCCGCGCGCTCGGCCTCGGCACGTACAAGCTCCCCTTCGGCCACCGCGGCATCAACCAGCCCGTGCTCGACAAGGCGACCGGCCGCGTCGAGATCACCGCCCACAACCACGGCTTCGCGGTCGACGCGCCCGTCGAGGGCGAGTTCGACAGCCCCAACGGCTACGGTCGCGTCGAGGTCTCGCACGTGGGACTCAACGACCAGGTCGTCGAGGGCCTGCGCGCGCTCGAGATCCCCGCCTTCTCGGTGCAGTACCACCCCGAGGCCGCCGCCGGCCCGCACGACGCCAACTACCTGTTCGACCGCTTCCGCGACCTGGTCGTCGCCGATCTCGATACACGCCGTTCCCGCGCACTCGATCACCGGGAGGGTGACAAGTAATGCCTAAGCGCGACGACATCAACTCCGTCCTCGTCATCGGATCCGGCCCCATCGTCATCGGCCAGGCGTGCGAGTTCGACTACTCGGGCACGCAGGCCTGCCGCGTGCTGCGCGCCGAAGGCGTGCGGGTCATCCTCGTCAACTCGAACCCGGCGACGATCATGACCGACCCCGACTTCGCCGACGCAACCTACATCGAGCCGATCACGCCCGCCGTCATCGAGTCGATCATCGCGAAGGAGAAGCCCGACGCGATCCTGCCGACCCTCGGCGGCCAGACGGCGCTCAACGCCGCGATGGCGCTGCACGCGCAGGGCATCCTCGACAAGTACGGTGTCGAGCTGATCGGGGCGAAGGTCGACGCGATCCAGAAGGGCGAGGACCGTCAGATCTTCAAGCAGCTCGTGCTGGACGCGGGGGCCGATGTCGCGGCATCCGTCATCTGCCACACGATGGACGACCTGCTCGCCGGCGCCGAGAAGCTCGGCTACCCGCTCGTCGTGCGCCCGTCGTTCACGATGGGCGGCCTCGGCTCGGGCTTCGCGTACGACGAGGCTGACCTGCGCCGCATCGGCGGCGCCGGCCTGCACGACTCGCCGACGAACGAGGTGCTGCTGGAGGAGTCGATCCTCGGGTGGAAGGAGTACGAGCTCGAGCTCATGCGCGACACGGCCGACAACACGGTCGTCGTGTGCTCGATCGAGAACGTCGACCCGGTCGGCGTGCACACCGGCGACTCGATCACGGTCGCCCCCGCGCTCACCCTCACCGACCGCGAGTACCAGAAGCTGCGCGACATCGGCATCGACATCATCCGCGCGGTGGGTGTGGACACCGGCGGCTGCAACATCCAGTTCGCCGTCGACCCCGCGACCGGCCGGGTCATCGTGATCGAGATGAACCCGCGCGTGTCGCGCTCGTCGGCGCTCGCGTCGAAGGCCACGGGCTTCCCGATCGCGAAGATCGCCGCCAAGCTCGCGATCGGCTACCGCCTCGACGAGATCCCGAACGACATCACCAAGGTGACGCCGGCGAGCTTCGAGCCGACGCTGGACTACGTCGTCGTCAAGGTGCCGCGCTTCAACTTCGAGAAGTTCCCGGCCGCCGACACGACGCTCACCACGACCATGAAGTCGGTCGGCGAGGCGATGGCGATCGGCCGCAACTACGCCACGGCCCTGCAGAAGGCGCTGCGCTCGCTCGAGAAGCGCGGGTCGAGCTTCCACTGGGGTTCCGAGGAGCGCAGCGCCTCGGAGCTGCTCGAGATCGCGAAGACCCCGACCGACGGGCGCATCGTCGTGCTGCAGCAGGCGATGCGCAAGGGCGCGACGATCGAGCAGGCTTTCGAGGCCACGAAGATCGATCCGTGGTTCCTCGACCAGATCGCCCTGATCAACGAGGTGGCCGAGTTCGTGGCGAACGCGGGCGAGCTGGATGCCGCGACCCTGCGCATCGCGAAGGAGCACGGCTTCAGCGACGCGCAGATCGGCGAGCTGCGCGGGGACTCCGAGGCCGATGTGCGCGGCATCCGTCACGCGCTGGACGTGCGCCCGGTGTTCAAGACCGTCGACACGTGCGCGGGCGAGTTCCCGGCGCTCACGCCGTACCACTACTCGAGCTACGACAGCGAGACCGAGGTCGCGCCGTCGGAGCGCACGAAGGTCGTCATCATCGGGTCGGGACCCAATCGCATCGGTCAGGGCGTCGAGTTCGACTACTCGTGCGTACACGCGTCGTTCGCGCTGTCGGACGCCGGGTTCGAGACCGTGATGGTCAACTGCAACCCCGAGACGGTGTCGACCGACTACGACACGAGCGATCGCCTGTACTTCGAGCCGCTCACCCTCGAGGACGTGCTCGAGGTGCTGCACGCCGAGTCGCGCTCGGGCGAGATCCTCGGCGTCATCTGCCAGCTGGGCGGTCAGACGCCGCTCGGGCTCGCCAAGGGCATCCAGGACGCGGGCTACCGCATCCTCGGCACGAGCCCCGAGGCGATCGACCTCGCCGAGGAGCGCGAGCTGTTCTCGCGCCTGCTCGACCGCGCCGGCCTCGTCGCTCCGCGCAGCGGCACGGCGATCGACGTCGACGGCGCGGTCACGGTCGCCGAGGAGATCGGCTACCCGGTGCTCGTGCGGCCGAGCTTCGTGCTCGGCGGCCGCGGCATGGAGATCGTCTACTCGACCGACGCCTTGCGCGACTATTTCGTGCGCATCGCCGATCAGGCGATCATCGGCCCGGGCCTGCCGCTGCTGGTCGACCGCTTCCTCGACGACGCGATCGAGATCGATGTCGACGCGCTGTACGACGGCGAGGAGCTGTACGTCGGCGGCGTCATGGAGCACCTCGAAGAGGCCGGCATCCACTCCGGCGACTCGAGCTGCGCGCTGCCGCCGATGTCGCTCGGGCGCAGCGACATCGACCGCGTGCGCGAGGCGACGCGCGCGATCGCCGCAGGCGTGGGGGTGCGCGGGCTCATCAACGTGCAGTTCGCGATCAGCGCGGGCGTGCTCTACGTCATCGAGGCCAACCCTCGGGCCAGCCGCACCGTGCCGTTCGTGTCCAAGGCGCTCGGCATCCCGCTCGCGAAAGCGGCCGCGCGCATCATGACGGGCGCCACGATCGCCGAGCTCAAGGCCGAGGGGCTGCTGCCCGCCATCGACGGCTCGCGCGTACCGTTCGGCGCGCCGGTCGCCGTCAAGGAGGCCGTGCTGCCGTTCAAGCGCTTCCGCACCGCCGAGGGGCACACCGTCGACTCCGTGCTCGGCCCCGAGATGCGTTCGACGGGCGAGGTGATGGGCATCGACCGCGACTTCCCGACGGCGTTCGCCAAGAGTCAGGAGGCCGCCTACGGCGGCATGCCGCTGAAGGGGACGGTGTTCATCTCGGTCGCCGACAGCGACAAGCGCGCCGTCATCCTGCCGGCTCACCGCCTGCAGCAGCTCGGCTTCACTCTGGTCGCGACCGAGGGCACGGCCGAGATCCTCGGCCGCAACGGCATCGCGGTGACCGTGGTGAACAAGTACAGCCAGACGCAGACCAGCGGCCAGACCAACATCGTCGACCTCATCAACGCCGGCGAGATCGACATCGTGGTGAACACGCCCTCGGGCGGCGTCGCACGCGCCGACGGGTACGAGATCCGCGCCGCGGCGGTCGCCGCCGACAAGGCGCTGTTCACCACGATGGCCGTGCTCGGGGCGGCCGTCAGCGCGATGGACGCCCAGCAGGACGGCTTCGACGTGAAGAGCCTGCAGGAGTACGCCGCCGACCGGCTGGCGGTGCGCGCGTGACGGCGGGGTTCGGGTTCGGCGCGCGGCTGCGCGCCGCGCTGGATGCGTACGGCCCGCTGTGCGTGGGCATCGACCCGCACGTGTCGCTCCTGGAGGAGTGGGGGCTGGATGCCTCGGCCTCCGGCACGCGTGAGTTCGGTCTGCACGTGGTCGAGGCCGCCGCTGGCCGCGTCGGGTTCGTCAAGCCCCAGGTGGCGTTCTTCGAGCGCTTCGGCTCGGCGGGCTTCGCGGCGCTCGAGGACGTGCTGCGCGCCGCCCGCGCGGCGGGACTGGTCGTGATCGCCGACGCCAAGCGCGGCGACATCGGCTCGACGATGGACGGCTACGCGGCCGCGTGGCTCGCCGAGGGCGCGCCACTCGAGGCCGATGCCGTCACGCTCAGCCCCTACCTCGGCCCCGACTCGCTGCGCGACACGCTCACCTTCGCGGTGCGCGCCGGCAAGGGCGCGTTCGTGCTGGCAGCGACGAGCAACCCCGAGGCGTTCGCACTGCAGAGCGCGCGCACGGTCGACGTCGCGGCGACCGACGACCAGTCCGTCGCCGAGCGTGTCGCGCGCGACGTCGGGTGGATCAACGGCTCTGCGGCCTTCTCGGGCTCGCTGGGCCCCATCGGCCTCGTGGTCGGCGCGACGGTCGACCGCTCCGCGGTGGGCCTCAGCGACGAGGCGCTCACAGGCGCGCCGCTTCTCGTTCCGGGCTTCGGAGCGCAGGGCGCGTCGCCGAGCGAGATCATGGCGCTGTTCGGCGCGCTGACGCCGAACGTGGTCGCCAGCGAGAGCCGCAGCATCCTGTCCGCGGGCCCCGCCGGGCTCGTCGCGCGCATCGCGGAGCACGCCGCACTGTACGCGGAGGCTATCGATGGCTGACCGGCAGAGCCCTCCCGAGGTCGACCGGGTCGCGGCATCGCGCCGCGCGGTCGCCGCCCGCCGCGAGCGCGCCTCGCTCAAACGCGACGTCTCGACCCGCGTCATCTCGCCGCAGGAGCTCCTGCGGCGCGCCCTCGCCGAGCCCGCGTCGGCGGCCGGCGCGATGCGCGTCACGGAATTCCTCACGAGCATCCCCGCCATCGGCGAGGGCAAGCGCGATCGCATCCTCGCCGACCTCGGCATCTCGCCGGTGAAGCGGCTGGCCGGGCTCGGCGCGCGTCAACGCGTGGCACTGCAGGAGTTCCTCGACCGGCGCTGGCCCGAGATCGCCCCGCGAGCCAGCCGCAGCAGGCTCGTGGTGCTGGCCGGCCCCACAGCGGTCGGCAAGGGCACCGTCGCGGCGCACATCAAGCAGCGGCATCCCGAGATCCACCTGTCGGTGTCGGCGACCACGCGTCAGCCGCGCCCGGGCGAGATCGACGGCGTGCACTACTTCTTCGTCGACGACGCGCAGTTCGACCGGCTCATCGATTCGGGGGCGCTCCTCGAGCACGCCACCGTGCACAACCGCCACCGCTACGGCACGCCGCGCGAGCCGATCGACCGGGCGCTTTCCGAGGGCAAGACGGTGCTGCTCGAGATCGATCTGCAGGGGGCGCGCCAGGTGCGAGCCGCCGAGCCGGCCGCGACGCTCGTGTTCCTGCTGCCGCCGAGCTGGGACGAACTCGTGCAGCGCCTCGTCGGGCGCGGCACCGAGGGCGAGGAGGAGCGCGCGCGGCGGCTTCGCACGGCCCGCGTCGAACTGTCGGCGCAGGGCGAGTTCGACTACCGCGTCGTCAACGACGAGGTCGATCGGGCCGCCGACGAGGTCGTGTCGCTCGCGCGCTGACGCGGTCCGACGCCCGGGCCGGGTCGCGTCCGGCGGTTCCCGAGCAAGCTCGGGTAGAATGACAGGATGCCTCGGCACGCCGGGCATGCAGACTTTCCGCAGAATCCCACTCGCCAGGAGGACACCCATGGCCGGAACCAACCAGGGCATCATCGACCCGCCGATCGACAGCCTGCTCGAGCGAGTCGACTCGAAGTACCAGCTCGTGATCTACGCATCCAAGCGTGCGCGCCAGATCAACGACTACTACTCCGATCTGCACGAGGGCAACCTCTTCGACAACGTCGGCCCGCTCGTCGACTCCACCGTCGAGGACAAGCCGCTCACGATCGCCCTCCACGAGATCCACGAGGACAAGCTCCGGCTGCGCGCCTCGGAGTGATCCGAACCCGCGGAATGCCGCGCCTCTTCGCGTCTGAGACGCCGGGAGTCGCGGCATTCCGTTTTTGTCCGCACCCCTGGGCATAATGGCGTGGGGTCCGCCCCCGCTCACCCCGATCCGCCTCTTCCAGGAGCACCATGACCGCGCTGCGTCTGTTCACTTCCGAGTCCGTCACCGAGGGTCATCCTGACAAGATCTGCGACCAGATCTCGGACTCGATCCTCGACGCGCTGATCGCCGAAGACCCGAACGCGCGCGTCGCCGTGGAGACCCTCGTGACGACCGGCCTCGTACACGTGGCGGGCGAGGTGCGCACCGAGGGCTACGCCGACATCCCCTCGATCGTGCGTCGCGTGGTCAACCACATCGGCTACACGTCGAGCGAGACCGGCTTCGACGGTGACTCGTGCGGTGTCACGGTGTCGATCGGCGAGCAGTCGAGCGACATCGCCGGCGGCGTCGACGACGCCCTCGAGAGCCGCGAGCACGGCTCCGTCGACCCGTACGACGCGCTGGGCGCCGGTGACCAGGGCATCATGTTCGGCTATGCGACGAACGAGACCCCCCAGCTCATGCCGATGGCGATCTGGACGGCGCACCGCATGGCCGAACGGCTCACCGACGCCCGCCGCAGCGGGGCGCTGCCGTTCCTTCGTCCCGACGGCAAGACGCAGGTCACCCTCGGCTACGACGGCGCCGTGCCGCGCACCGTCGACACCGTGGTGCTGTCCACGCAGCACAACCCCGACATCTCGCTGGCCGCGCTGCGCGCAGCGGTGCAGGCCGAGGTCATCGATCCGGTGCTCGAGCTCACCGGGCTCGACGCGTCCGAGGTGAACTACATCATCAACCCGGCCGGGCCGTTCGTGACGGGCGGCCCGAAGGGCGATGCGGGCCTGACCGGCCGCAAGATCATCATCGACACCTACGGCGGCGCGGCGCGCCACGGCGGCGGCGCCTTCAGCGGCAAGGACCCGTCGAAGGTCGACCGCTCCGCCGCGTACGCGATGCGCTGGGTCGCCAAGAACGCCGTCGCGGCGGGCCTGGCCGAGCGGCTCGAGGTGCAGGTCGCGTACGCGATCGGCAAGGCGCACCCGGTCGGTCTCTACGTCGAGACGTTCGGCACCGGCACGGTGGCCGACGAGGTCATCACCTCGGCGATCCGCGACGTGTTCGACCTGCGGCCGAAGGCGATCATCGAGCGACTCGATCTGCTCCGCCCGATCTACGCCAGCACGGCCGCGTACGGTCACTTCGGTCGTGAACTGCCCGACTTCACGTGGGAGCGCACCGACCGCGTCGACGAACTGCGCGCCGTAGCGGGACTCTGAACGCTCCGGCATCCCCGCCGTGCACAGCGATCCGAGGCGGAGCGAGGCGGCGGTAGCATGAGCGCCCGCCGCCTCGCGCGTGTGCTGATCGACTCTCCGCTCCCGCAGCTCGATCGCCTGTTCGACTACGCCATCCCGGTCGAGCTCGCGGAGTCCGCGCGCGCCGGCGTCCGCGTGCGGGTGCCGCTGCGGACGGCGGGGCGCATGGTCGACGGCTACCTCGTCGAGGTCGCCGACGAGGACGACGGCGACCGGCCGCTCTCCGAGCTGGACGCGGTGGTCTCTACCGTGCCCGTTCTTCCCGCGCGCCTCTACGAGCTCGCCCGCCGTGCGGCCGACCGCGCGGCGGGCTCGGCGAGCGACATCCTGCGGCTGGCGATCCCCAAGCGCATGGTGCGCGCCGAGAAGGCGTGGATCGCCGCAGGCGACCCTCCGGCGCCGCGGGTCGCCGACGACGCGCGCGCGTGGGCGGTCGAGCAGCTGGCGCCGTTCCCCGGGCTGGGCGAGGCGATCCGCGAGAGCCGGCGGCTCGCGGTGACGGCGCCGCCTCGGCCTGTCGCCGTCGCCGGGGCGCCCACCGTCGGGGCTTGGGCGATCCAACTCGCCGCCGCGGCGGTGCACACCCTCGCGGCCGGCCGCAGCGCCGTCCTCGTCGTGCCCGACCACCGCGACCGGGCGCAGCTCGAGGCCGCTCTCCACGGGCGCGTGCCGGCGGACGCGCTCGTGCGCGACGACTCGCGTCAGTCGTCTCCGGCACGGTACGCCGGGTATCTGCGCATGCTCGCCGACGTGCCGTGCATCGTCCTCGGCAACCGCTCCGCGGTATATGCGCCGGTGCACGACCCGGGCCTGGTCGCGTTGTGGGACGACGGCGATCCGCTGCTGGCCGAGCCGCTCAGCCCCGGCGTGCACGCGCGCGACGCGGCGCTGCTGCGACAGGAGCTCGAGGGCACGGCGCTGCTGCTGTCCGGCCACACCCGCACGACCGATGTCGAGCGGCTGGTCGCGATCGGCTGGGTGACCGAGGTCGTCGCCGCGCGGCGCGAGTCGCCGCGCGTGGTGCTGAGCGCGACGCGCGAAGGCGAGTCGCGCGGCGCCCGTGTTCCTTCCACGGCCTTCGCCGCCGCCCGCGAGGCGCTGGCGCACGGCCCGGTGCTCGTGCAGGTCGCCCGCCCGGGATACGCCCCTGTGCTCGTGTGCGCCGAGTGCCGGCATCCCGCCCGTTGCGCGCACTGCGCGGGGCCCCTGCACGCGCGACGTCCGGGTGTGGCGCCCGTGTGCGCCTGGTGCGGGCGCACCGCGACCGCCTGGACGTGCCCGCAGTGCTCGTCGGCGCGGGTGCGCATGGCCTCGTCGGGAAGCGAGCGCACCGCCGACGAGCTCGGCCGCGCGTTCCCGGGCGTGCGGGTGATCGTGGCCGACGGCGAGCACCCGGTGACCGAGGTTGACGGGCGCCCTGCGCTGGTCGTCGCGACCCGCGGCGCAGAGCCGGTCGCCGAGGGCGGGTATCGCGCGGTGATCCTGCTGGACGGCGAACGGATGCTGCAGGCCGACGACCTGCGCATCGCCGAGTCGTGTCTGCGATGGTGGTCGAACGCGGCGGCTCTGGCGGCGCCCGGGGCACCCGTGCACCTTGTGGGGGTCTCCGGCGCGATCGCGCGGGCGCTGGCGACGTGGACGCAGCCCGCGTACGCCCGCTCCGAGCTCGCGGACCGCGCCCCGCTGCGCATGCCGCCGACCGTGCGGGTCGCGGCCGTCGACGGCGCACGTCCGGCCGTCGAGGCCGCCCTGGCCGCGCTGCGCGCCGACGTGCCCGAGCTCGACGCCGAGGCGGTGCTGGGTCCGCTCGCGCGCGACGAGGGAGTGCGGGCGCTGGTGCGGTTCGAGTACGGGCTCGGCGCCCGTGTCGCCGAGAGCCTGCGGGCGGCGGTGATCGCCGATGCCGTCAGCGCGCGCAAGGGGCGCGCAGGACGCGCGAATGCGGTCCGCAATAGACTCAGGGTGCGGGTGGACGTGCCCGATCTCGAACTGTGAGGAGTCCGATGCGCCTCGTGTTCGCCGGTACGCCCGAGCCTGCGGTGCCGTCGCTTCGGCGTCTGGCGGCATCCGATCACGACATCGCCGCGGTGGTGACCCGCTCCGACAAGCCGGTCGGTCGAAAGCGCGTGCTGACGCCGTCGCCGGTCGCGGCCGCGGCCGACGAGCTCGGGCTCGACGTGATCCGCGCCGACCGCCTCGACGCCGACGCGACCGCGCGCATCACGGCGCTGGGCGCCGACCTCGGCGTGATCGTCGCCTACGGCGGGCTCGTGCGCGAGCCGCTGCTGTCGGCGCCGCGCCACGGCTGGATCAACCTGCACTTCTCGCTGCTGCCGCGCTGGCGCGGCGCCGCCCCCGTGCAGCACGCCCTGATCGCCGGCGACGCGGTGACCGGTGCGAGCGTGTTCCAGCTGGTGCCCGAGCTCGACGCGGGCGATGTCTTCGCCGAAGAGCCGTTCGAGGTGCCGCAGAATGCGACGGCCGGTGACCTGCTCGCGGCCCTCGCCGTCTCGGGCGCGGGCCTTCTCGCGGGCGTGGTCGACGCGATCGCCGCAGGCACGGCGGTCGCGAGCCCGCAGTCGGGAGCGGTGACCATTGCCGGAAAGCTCGGCGACGCCGACGGCGCGATCGGCTGGAACGAGCCGTCCGCGGCGGTGCTCGGCCGCATCCGCGGGGTGACGCCCGAACCCGGCGCGCACACCACCGTCGAGGGCGCGCGCCTGAAGATCCTCGAAGCGCGGGACGCGGCATCCGTCGCCGATGCGGCGCTGGCCCCGGGCGAGTTCGCCTTCCGCGGCAGAGCGGTGCTCGTGGGCACCGCGGACGACCCGGTGGAGCTGGTGGCGGTGCAGCCCGCCGGCAAGGGCGTCATGCGCGCGGGCGACTGGTGGCGGGGCCTGCGGCGCGAGACCCTGCAGGCGGACTCATGAGAGTCGCGCCCGCGCGAGCCGTCGCGTTCGACACGATCCGAGCCGTGCACGAGTCCGACGCGTTCGCGAACCTGCTGCTGCCGACATCGATCTCGCGCGCCGGGCTCTCGGCCTCCGATGCGGCGCTTGCGACCGAGCTCACCTACGGCACGCTGCGCCGGCAGGGCACCTATGACGCGGTGATCGCGATCGCCGCCGACCGCGCGGTGCACGACATCGACCCGGGTGTTCTCGATGCGCTGCGCCTGGGCGTGCACCAGCTGATGTCGACGCGGGTGGCCTCGCACGCGGCGGTCAACGAGTCCGTCGAGCTGGCGCGGGCGAGCGCGGGTCGCGCGGCGTCGGGGTTCGCCAACGCCGTGCTGCGGCGCGTCTCGCGCGACACGCCGGGGGAGTGGATGTCGCGCATCGCCGACCTCGCGCGAAGCGACGACGAACGCATCAGCCTCACGCACGCGCACCCGGTGTGGGTCGTACGGGCGCTGCGTCGCGCGCTTGCCGCTGAGGGCCGCGCCGACGAGCTCGAAGCGCTGCTGACCGCCGACAACGCGGCGCCGCGCGTGACGATGGCGGCTCTGCCGGGTCTCGCGGAGCGCCCGGACGACGCCCGTCACACGCCGTTCTCGCCGGTGGGCTTCCGGCTCGAGGGCGGCGACCCCGAAGCGGTGATCGCGCAGGCGCAGGGGCGCGTGCGCGTGCAGGACGAGGGCTCTCAGCTCGCAGCGCTCGCGCTCACACGCGCGGTACCCGTGCGCGCCGGGGAGCGCTGGCTCGACCTGTGCGCCGGCCCCGGCGGGAAGACCGCGGTGCTGGCAGCCGAGGCGCTCGCGCACGGCGCGACGCTCGAGGCCAACGAGATCTCGCCCGCCCGCGCGGGGCTCGTGCGCAAGGCTATCGCCGGCGTGCCGCTGGAGGTGCCGGTGTCCGAGCAGGACGGCCGCGTCCGTGCGGGCGAGGCGCCGGGGGAGTACGACCGCATCCTCGTCGACGCGCCGTGCACCGGGTTGGGGGCGCTGCGCCGCCGCCCCGAGGCACGATGGCGCAAGGCGGCCGCGGACGTCCCCGAGCTCACGGCGCTGCAGATCGAACTGCTGGGCGCGGCGGTCGGCGCCCTGAAGCCCGGCGGGATCGTCGCGTACGTGACATGCTCGCCGCACCTCGCCGAGACCGCCGGTGTCGTCGCCGAGGTGCGCCGGGAATGGGGCGAGGCGCTCGAAGAGGTGTCCGCGGGCGCTGTCGTGACAGCGTTGAGCGATTCCGATCCGAACCTGGCTCCGCAGGCCGACGGGTCGGGCCGCGCTCAGCTGTGGCCGCACCGCCACAACACCGACGCGATGTCGATCTCGCTGCTGCGGCGGGTCTGACCCGAGTCCTCAGCCGGACTCCTCGCGCAGCACGAACGAGTCCGGCATGGTCTGGAACTCGGTGCGCAGGGCCACCAGGGCCCCCGGGTTCGCCCGCCCGAGCTCGCTGGCGTCCACCGTCACGACGGTGCCCTCCGCAAGCCCCGCGGCGAGCTCGCGGAGCACCGCGACGACGCGCTCCGAGCCTGTGAAGCCGAGCTCTCCGCCGAGCCTCACAAGGCGCCCGTCCTCGACGGTCTCGACCGACACCGCCGGCTCGCCGAGGCTCTCGTGCAGTTCGAGGAGGTGCATCCCGAACCGGTCCGCGACGGCCTCGACGAGCGCGCTGGCGCGCACGCTGTTGCCGTGCGCGTCGAGGCGGGGGCTGAACGCGGCGACGCCGAACTGCGAGGGCGCGACGGCGAGCAGGCCCCCGCTCACCCCGCTCTTGGCGGGAAGCCCCACGCGCAGCAGCCATTCGCCCGAGTAGTCGTACATGCCGCAGCTCGCCATGATCGCCAGCACGTCGCGCGCGACCGGCTCCGACACCACACGGCGCCCGGTGACGGGGTTCATCCCGCCGAACGCGAGCGTGGCGCCCATGACGGCGAGGTCGCGCACCGTGACGAGCACCGAGCACTGCCGGAAGTAGGTCTCGACGGCGACGTCGACGGCCCCCGCGATCACGTCGTGCGAGCGCAGCAGATGCGCGAGCGCGCGATTGCGGTGCCCGGTCTCGGACTCCGACGCGTAGACCTTCTCGTCGATCCACAGCGACCGCCCGGCGAACGCGGACAGCGCATCGACGATCTTGCCCGTGCGCGTGTCGACGTCGGCGCCCTCGATGAGCGCCGTCGTCGCGATCGCCCCCGCGTTGAGGAGGGGGTTTGCGGGGCGCCCGGTGCCGGGTTCGAGGCTGATCGCGTTGAACGGCTCGCCGCTGGGCTCGACGCCGACCTTCTCGAGCACGCCGTCGCGTCCGCGCTGCTCCAGGGCGAGCGCGAGCACGAACGGCTTCGAGATGGACTGGATGGTGAACGCGACCTCGTCGTCGCCGACGGTCCGCACGCGGCCCCGAGGACCGGCGACGGCGAACGCGAGGGGAGCGGGGTCGGCATCTCGAAGCTGCGGGATGTACGAGGCCGTCTCGCCCGCGTCGTGCGGCCTGACCTCTTCGAGCATGCCCGCGAGCAGCTCCGTGATGGGGTCCACGGCTCGACCATAATGGAGGCGTGCACAGTCGCGACATGGGTCCTGCCCGCATCCGCATCAATCCGAGCATCCTCGCCGCCGACTTCGTCAACATGCAGGCGGAGCTGGACCGTATCTCGTCGGCCGACTTCGTCCACGTCGACGTGATGGACAACCACTTCGTTCCGAACCTGACGTTCGGCCCGCAGATGGTCGAGCGCATCCAGGCGACCAGCCCCGCGCCGCTGGACGTGCATCTCATGATCGACGACCCCGGGCGCTGGGCTCCGGGGTACGCCGAGCTCGGCGCGGCATCGGTCACCTTCCATCTCGAGGCGGCGACCGAGCCCGTCGATCTCGCCCGTCGGCTGCGCGACATCGGGGCGCGGGCGGGGATCGCCGTCAAGCCCGCCACGCCCGTCGAGAGCCTGTTCGATGTGCTCGGCGAGTTCGACCAGATCCTCGTGATGACCGTGGAGCCGGGGTTCGGCGGCCAGTCGTTCATGCCCGAGACCATGCCGAAGCTGCGCCGTCTCGCCGACGAGGCCCGCCGCCGCGGCTCCGAGGTGTGGCTGCAGGTCGACGGCGGCATCGGCGAGTCGACGATCGCTCAGGCCGCCGAGGCGGGGGCCGACACCTTCGTCGCCGGGTCCGCCGTGTTCGGTGCGGGAGATCCGGATGCCGCGATCGAGGCGCTGCGCACGGCGGCGGCCCGCGCTCACGTGCACTGAGCCGGCGAACCGGGGGAGCGCGCTGGTTCGCTACCCTTGAAGGGTGAAGACGTTCGACGAGTTGTACAGCGAGCTCGCCCGCAAGGCCGCCGAGCGGCCCGAGGGCTCGGGAACGGTCGCTCAGCTCGACGCCGGGGTGCATGCGATCGGCAAGAAGATCGTCGAAGAGGCCGCCGAGGTGTGGATGGCCGCCGAATACGAGCCGGTGGATGCCGCTGCCGAAGAGATCTCCCAGCTGCTGTACCACCTGCAGGTGCTCATGCTCGCGAAAGGCCTCACCCTCGAAGACGTCTACCGACATCTGTGAGTGCGCCCCGACCGTCACCCTCCACTCACGAAAGCCACCCGCCGATGCTGCGAATCGCCGTGCCGAACAAGGGGTCGCTCGCCGACACCGCCACCGAGATGCTCCAGGAGGCGGGTTACGTCGGTCGCCGTGACCCGAAAGACCTCCACACCATCGACCCGTACAACGAGGTCGAGTTCTTCTACCTGCGCCCGAAAGACATCGCGACCTATGTGGGCTCCGGCGCCCTCGACGTCGGCATCACCGGGCGCGATCTGCTGCTTGATGCGCGCATGCCCGGTGCGCACGAGATCGAGGCGCTCGGCTTCGGCGACTCGACGTTCCGCTTCGCCGGCCCTCCCGGCCGGTTCACGACCGTCGAAGACCTGCAGGGCCTCCGGGTGGCGACCGCCTACCCGGGCCTGGTCGACGCGTTCCTCGACGAGCGCGGCGTCGCCGTCGACCTTGTGCCGCTCGACGGCGCGGTCGAGTCCGCGGTGCAGCTGGGGGTGGCCGATGCCGTCGCCGACGTGGTCTCGACGGGTACGACGCTGAAGCAGGCCGGCCTCGAGATCTTCGGTCCCGTGCTGCTGGACTCCGAGGCGGTGCTCATCGCCGCGCCCGAGGAGGCGGAGGGGACCGACACGTTCCTGCGGCGCCTGCGCGGCGTCATGGTGGCGCGCCGCTACGTGCTGATCGACTACGACCTGCCGGCATCCCTTCTCGAGCAGGCGGTCGCGATCGCGCCCGGGATCGAGTCGCCCACGATCTCGCCGCTGCGTGATCCGGAGTGGGTGGCGGTGCGGGTGATGAGCCCGCGCAAGGGCGTCAACAAGGTGATGGACGAGCTGTACGCGATCGGCGCACGGGCGATCCTCGTCACCGCGATCCACGCGGCGAGGCTGTGACATGACCCTCGCGCGTCGTGTGATCCCGTGCCTCGACGTGGCTGCCGGCCGGGTGGTGAAGGGCGTCAACTTCCAGAACCTGCGCGACATGGGCGACCCTGTCGAGCTGGCCGCGCTGTACTTCGCGCAGGGCGCCGACGAGCTGACGTTCCTCGACGTCACCGCGACGGTGGACGACCGCGCCACCACGTACGATGTGGTGCGGCGCACCGCCGAAGAGGTCTTCATCCCGCTCACGGTGGGGGGCGGTGTGCGCACCGCCGACGACGTCGCGCGACTGCTGTCGGTGGGCGCCGACAAGGCGGGCGTGAACTCCGCCGCGATCGCCCGGCCGGCCCTGATCGACGAGATCGCCGACCGCTTCGGCGCCCAGGTGCTCGTGCTCTCGCTCGACGTGAAGCGATCGCAGGCGACCGAGTCCGGCTTCGTCGTGACGACCCACGGCGGCCGCACCGAGACGACGCTCGACGCGCTCGCGTGGGCGCGCGAGGCGATCGAGCGCGGCGCCGGTGAGCTGCTGGTCAACTCGATCGACGCGGACGGCACGAAGGAGGGCTTCGATCTCGAGCTCGTCGCCCTCATGCGTGAGATCTCCAGTGTGCCGGTGATCGCCTCGGGCGGTGCGGGCCGCGTCGAGGATTTCGCGCCTGCCGTGCACGCCGGCGCCGACGCGGTGCTGGCGGCGAGCGTGTTCCACTCGGGGCAGCTGACGGTCGGCGAGGTCAAGTCGGCGATGGCCGCCGACGGAATCCTGGTGCGCGGCGTGGAGGGGACGCAATCATGAGCGGGATGGTCGAGCAGCGGGTGGCGCGCGTGGCCTTCAACGCGGACGGGCTCGTCGCGGCGATCGTCCAGCAGTGGGACACGCGCGAGGTGCTGATGCTGGGCTGGATGGATGCCGAGGCGCTGCGCCGCACGCTGACTGAGGGCCGCGTCACGTTCTGGTCCCGCTCACGGCAGGAGTACTGGCGCAAGGGCGACACGTCCGGCAACATCCAGCTCGTGCGCGGCGCGCGCCTGGACTGCGACGGCGACGCCGTGCTGCTGCAGGTCGAGCAGGTGGGGCCGGCGTGCCACACCGGCACCCGCACGTGCTTCGACGCCGACGACCTGGACCCGGTGACGGCTCCGGCGGATGCCGGGGCGCGATGATCCGTCGCGCACGGCTGGTCTCGGTGCTCGCGATCGTCGCCGCTGGCGCGATCGGCGTCATCGCGTCGACCCAGAGCTGGCTCGAAGTGACGCTCGCCGACGGGGCAGCCCAGACCCTCGGCGTGCCCGGCGCGCAGGCCGTCCCGCTCCTGACCCCGCTGAGCCTCGCCGCGCTGGCCGTCGGCGCGGCCCTCACCCTCGTCGGCACCGTGCTGCGCTACGTATTCGGCGCCTTGGCGCTCGCGCTCGGCGCGACCCTGGTGATCACGGTCGGCAGGGTGCTGTTCACGCATCCGGTCGACGCGGTCGCGTCCGCCGTGACGGCCGCGACGGGCATCACGGGACACGACGCCGTGACGGCCCTCGTGGCGGAGGTCACCGCCACGGCGTGGCCCGCGGTCGCGTTTGGCGCGGCTGTGGTGCTCACCGTGGCGGGCGCGTTCGTGCTCGTCACGGCGCGCACGTGGCGCGGGAGCGGGCGGCGGTTCGAGACGGATGCCGCCGCCTCGGCCGCTGCGCCGGCTGCGGCATCCCGCCCGCATGACGCGATCGACTCGTGGGACGAACTGTCCCGCGGCGAGGACCCGACCGCGTGAGCCGCTAGACTGACCCCGCCCGAGAAACCACGGAGGACCCATGAGCAACCCCATCGACGACCCTGGCCACGGACACTCTCCCGCCGCCTGGACGGCGGTCATCATCATGCTCCTCGGGGTGTCTATCGGCACACTCTTCTTCTTCCTCGAGATGCCCATGCTGGTGTGGGCGTCGGTCGGTCTCGTCCTGATCGGCGCGCTCGTGGGCTGGGGCATGGCCAAGGCCGGTTACGGCGTCAAGGGTCCGAAGTACTCGCCGAAAGCGCACTGACATGCTGGCCGACCTCACGGCCGGCGCGGTGGAGGATGCCCAGGCGCGCGCCTCGGTGCGGCCCCTGGCCGAGGTCGAGGCGCTCGCCCTCGCACAGACGCCCGCGCTCGACGCGCTCGTCCTGCTCGCCCCGTCGGAGCGCGTGAAGATCATCGCCGAGGTCAAGCGCGCGAGCCCGTCGCGCGGCGACCTCGCTGACATCCCCGATCCTGCGCTGCAGGCCCGCTGGTACGAGCAGGGCGGCGCGTCGGCGATCTCGGTGCTCACCGAGCGGCGCCGGTTCAAGGGCAGCCTCGCCGACCTCGAGGCGGTCCGCGCCGCGGTGTCGCTGCCGGTGCTGCGCAAGGACTTCATCGCGACCGAGTACCAGGTGCTCGAAGCGCGCGCGTCGGGCGCCGACCTGGTGCTGCTGATCGTGGCGGCGCTGGAGCAGCCTGTGCTCACGCGCCTGCACGCGCTGATCCTCGACCTCGGCATGACCCCGCTGGTCGAGACGCACTCCGCCGCCGAAGTGGATCGCGCCGTCGACCTCGGCGCACGGCTCGTGGGCGTCAACGCCCGTGACCTCTCGACGTTCCAGCTCGATCGCGACCTCTTCGGCCGGCTGGCCGACCGCATCCCGGCAGGCACCGTGAAGGTCGCCGAGTCGGCGGTGCTTCAGCCCGCCGATGTCGCCCACTACCGCGCGGCCGGCGCCGACGTGGTCCTCATCGGCGAAGCCCTCGTCACCGGGGATCCCGTGGCGACGCTTCGGTCGTTCCTCGATGCCGGGGACGCCTCGGCAGTCACCGACGGGAGGCAGGCCTCGTGAGTCTGCGCACTCAGCCCGGACCGTTGTTCGGCGAGTTCGGCGGCCGCTATATGCCGGAGTCGCTCATCGCGGCGATCGACGAGCTCACCGACGTCTACGAGCGTGCGATCGTCGATCCGCAGTTCCAGGCCGAGCTGCTGGCTCTGCTCCACTCGTACGCGGGGCGGCCGTCGCCGATCACCGAGGTGGCCCGCTTCGCCGAGCACGCCGGCGGCGCGCGTGTTTTCCTCAAGCGCGAAGACCTCAACCACACCGGATCCCACAAGATCAACAACGTGCTCGGGCAGGCCCTGCTCACCAAGCGCCTCGGCAAGACCCGCGTGATCGCCGAGACCGGCGCCGGCCAGCACGGCGTGGCCACCGCGACTGCGGCAGCGCTGTTCGGGTTCGACTGCACGATCTACATGGGCGAGGTCGACACGCAGCGCCAGGCGCTGAACGTCGCGCGCATGCGTCTGCTCGGCGCCGAGGTCGTGCCGGTCAAGACCGGCTCGCGCACGCTCAAGGACGCGATCAACGAGGCGTACCGCGACTGGGTCGCCAGCGTCGAGACGACGAACTACATCTTCGGCACGGCGGCGGGGCCGCATCCGTTCCCGGCCATGGTGCGCGACTTCCAGAAGATCATCGGCGAAGAGGCCCGTGCGCAGCTGCTCGACGAGACCGGGCGCCTGCCCGACGCGGTGCTGGCGTGCGTGGGCGGCGGCTCGAACGCGATCGGAATGTTCGACGCGTTCCTCGACGACGAGTCGGTGAGGCTGTACGGCGTCGAGGCTGCCGGTCAGGGCGTGGACACCGACCTGCACGCGGCATCCATCGAGCGCGGCCGCCCCGGGGTGCTGCACGGGGCGCGCACGTTCGTGCTGCAGGACGAAGACGGTCAGACCGTCGAGTCCCACTCGATCTCGGCCGGCCTGGACTACCCGGGCGTCGGACCTGAGCACTCGTGGCTCGCCTCGATCGGGCGCGCCGAATACATTCCGGCGACCGACTCCGAGGCGATGGACGCACTGCGCCTGCTGAGCGAGACCGAGGGCATCATCCCCGCGATCGAGTCGGCGCACGCGCTGGCCGGGGCGCTGCGGATCGGCCGCGAGCTGGGGCCTGACGCGATCCTCGCCGTCTGTCTCTCGGGCCGCGGCGACAAGGACATGGACACCGCCGCGCGCTGGTTCGGCCTGTACGACGAAGGAGCGGGCCAGTGAGCTCTCGTGTCGCCGCGGCGATCGACGCAGCCCGGGCCGAGGGGCGCGGAGCGTTCATCGGCTACCTGCCGATCGGCTTCCCGGATCTCGAGACGAGCATCGAAGCCGCCGTCACTCTCGTCGAGAACGGCGTCGACATCCTCGAGCTCGGTCCGCCCTACTCCGACCCGGTGATGGACGGACCGGTCATCCAGGACGCCACGCAGGCGGCTCTGGCGGCTGGCTTCCGCCTGCGCGACACGTTCACGGCGATCCGCGAGATCACCCGCCGAGTGGATGCCCCGGTGCTCGTGATGTCGTACTGGAACCCGATCGTGCAGTTCGGCGTCGACCGCTACGCGGACGAGCTCGTCGCGGCCGGAGGCGCAGGTCTCATCACTCCCGACGTCACGCCCGAGGCGGCGGGGGAGTGGATCGCCGCTTCCGAGCGCACCGGTCTGGATCGGGTGTTCCTCGCGGCGCCGACCTCCACCGACGAACGCCTGGACCTCATCGTGCGCAGCACGACCGGGTTCGTCTACACGGTGTCGACGATGGGCATCACGGGCGAGCGGGCGCAGCTGGATGCCGCTGCCCGCACTCTCGTCGGGCGGCTGCGCGCTCACGGCGCCGAGCGCGCGTGCGTCGGCATCGGCATCTCGAATGCCGACCACGTCTCGGGCGTGCTCGAGTACGCCGACGGAGCGATCGTCGGCACGGCGCTCGTCCGTGCCCTCGCCGAGGGCGGCATCGAGGGCCTTGCGCGCACCGCGCGCGCTCTCACGGCCGGCACGGCGTCGTCCGCGACCTCCGCTTAGACTCGATTCGGCCGGCACGACGCCGGCGACCCCCGCAGCAAGGACGATCCATGATTCACGCCGCTCAGATCGCGTTGACGAGCATTCCGAGCCCGCCGATCAGCTACTTCGATCTCGGGCCGCTGCGCATCCATATCTACGCGCTGTGCATCATCGTGGGAATCATCGTCGCGGTCCTCCTGACGAACCACCGACTCACCAAGCGCGGCGCCGAGCCGTGGGTGGTCATCGACATCGCTCTGCTGGCCGTGCCGCTTGCGATCATCGTGGCGCGCATCTATCACGTCGTCACCCACTGGGACTTCTACTTCGGCGAGGGAGCCGACCCGTGGTCGGCGCTGCGCATCTGGGAGGGCGGGATCGCCATCTACGGCTCGCTGATCGGCGGCGCGGTCGGTGCGTGGCTCGGCTGCCGGTGGACGGGAATCCGCTTCAGCGCGTTCGCCGACGCACTGGCCCCCGGGCTGATTCTCGCGCAGGCGATCGGCCGCTTCGGCAACTGGTTCAACCAGGAGCTCTTCGGGCTTCCCACCGACCTGCCGTGGGGCCTCGAGATCGACCCCGAAAAGTCCGCCTTCGTACCCGGGCTCGCCGAGGGCACCCTCTTCCACCCGACGTTCCTCTATGAGGTCATCTGGAACACGCTCGGCGCGCTGGTGCTGCTGTGGGCGGGCCGCCGGTTCCGGCTGCAGTGGGGCCGCCTTTTCGGCCTGTACCTCGTCTGGTATGGCGCGGGTCGCATCGTGTGGGAGTCGATCCGCATCGACCCGAGCGAGATCTTCCTGGGGCTGCGCACCAACGTGTGGGCCGCGATCATCGGCGCCGTCGTCGGCATCGCGCTCCTGATCGTGCAGAAGCGCCGCCACCCGGGCCTCGAACCGTCTCCGTACCTTCCGGGACGCGAGTGGCGCCCCAAGGGCGCTGTAGAATCGCAAGACGCTTCGCAATATGTCGACATCAGCGCACCCCCTGCAGATGCGGCGGCCGAAGATCGGGCCACGAGCACTCCCACCAGCAAGTAGCGCTGCCTCGGCAGCAACGTTGGGCCGACGGCGTCCCACCACCCTGAAGACAGATGTGAGGACGGTAGCTATGGCATCGACCCCTTTCGGCATGAATCCGCCGGGTGACGGCACCCGTGCGGCCGGAACCGCACTGCCCGCCAAGCAGGGCATGTACAACCCCGCATTCGAGAAGGATGCCTGCGGGCTGGCGATGGTCGCCACGCTCCGCGGCGAGCCGGGGCACGACATCATCGCGCTCGCCCTGACGGCGCTGCGCAACCTCGAGCACCGCGGGGCCATCGGGTCGGATGCGGGAACCGGCGACGGCGCCGGCATCCTGACGCAGATGCCCGATGCCTTCCTCCGTGCGGTCGTCGACTTCGAGCTGCCCCCCGTCGGCGAGTACGCCGCCGGCCTTGCGTTCCTCCCGCAGGATGCCGACGAGCGCGCCGCGCTGAAGGCCGCCATCGAAAAGCTCGCCGAGAGCGAAAACGTCGTCGTGCTCGGCTGGCGTGCTGTGCCGACTGCCGAAGACAACCTCGGCAAGCTCGCGTTCGAGGCGCGTCCCGTGTTCGAGCAGCTGTTCCTGTCGCGCCCCGCCATCGGTGGTGCGCCGGCGATGTCGGGTGTGGAGCTGGACCGTCGGGTCTATCGAGTGCGCAAGCGCGCCGGGCATGAGCTCGGCGCGTATTTCGTCTCTCTCTCCAGCCGCACACTCGGTTACAAGGGCATGGTCACGACCCTGCAACTCGAGCCGTTCTACCCCGACCTGCAGGACGAGCGGTTCGCCTCCGAGCTCGCTGTCGTCCACTCCCGCTACTCCACGAACACCTTCCCCTCGTGGTCGCTCGCGCAGCCCCTGCGCATGCTCGCGCACAACGGCGAGATCAACACCGTCAGCGGGAACCGCAACTGGATGCGAGCGCGTCAGTCCCAGCTCGAGTCCGAGCTCATGGGCGATCTGCGCCCCCTGCTGCCGATCTGCACGCCCGGCGCGAGCGATTCCGCGTCGTTCGACGAGGTGCTGGAGCTGCTGACCCTCACCGGGCGCAGCCTGCCGCACGCGATCATGATGATGGTGCCCGAGGCATACGAGAAGCAGACCGACATCAGCCCGGACCTGCGCGCCTTCTACGAGTACCACTCGATGCAGATGGAGCCCTGGGACGGTCCTGCGGCGCTCATCTTCACCGACGGAACGGTCGTCGGCGCGACGCTCGACCGCAACGGCCTGCGCCCCGGGCGCTGGACCGAGACGACCGACGGACTGGTCGTCATCGGCAGCGAGACGGGGGTGCTCGACTTCGCTCCCGAGCGCATCAAGCGCCGTGGTCGCCTGCGTCCCGGTCACATGTTCCTCGTCGACACGTCGCAGCGCCGCGTGATCGAGGACGACGAGATCAAGCAGACCCTGTCCCAGCTCGAGCCGTGGCAGGCATGGCTGGACGAGGGCCGCGTGCGGCTCGCCGAACTGCCCGAGCGCGAGCACATCGTGCATCCGATCGCGTCGATCACACGCCGCCAGCGCACCTTCGGCTACACCGAAGAAGAGGTCAAGATCCTCCTCGGCCCGATGGGTCAGCACGGGACTGAGCCGCTCGGCGCGATGGGCAGCGACACACCGGTCGCGGTGCTGAGCGAGCGACCGCGACTTCTCTTCGACTACTTCACCCAGCAGTTCGCGCAGGTGACCAACCCGCCGCTGGACTCGATCCGCGAAGAGGTCGTGACCTCCCTGGGCACGAGCCTCGGCCCCGAGCCGAACCTGCTCGCGGCCGGACCCCGCCACACGCGCCAGGTGATCCTGGACTTCCCGGTGATCGACAACGACGAGCTGGCCAAGATCCAGCACATCGATACGTCGCTCCGCGGGCGCAGCTCGGTGACGGTCCGTGGACTGTACCGCGTCGAGGCCGGCCACAAGGGCATGCAGAAGCGCCTCGCGCAGATGTGCACCGAGGTCGACCACGCGATCGAGGACGGCGCCGAGTTCATCGTGCTCAGCGACCGCGACTCGAACAAGGACCTCGCGCCGATCCCGTCGCTGCTCATGCTGTCGGCGGTGCACCACCACCTGATCCGCAACGAGACGCGCATGAAGGTCGGTCTCGTGGTCGAGGCAGGCGACGTGCGCGAGGTGCACCACGTCGCGACGCTCATCGGGTACGGGGCATCCGCCGTCAACCCGTATCTGGCGATGGAGACCGTCGAGTACCTCGTCCGCTCCGGTGCGATCACCGACATCACCCCCGAGAAGGCCGTGAAGAACCTGATCTACGCGCTCGGCAAGGGCGTGCTGAAGATCATGTCGAAGATGGGCATCTCGGCAGTGTCGTCCTACGCGGGCGCGCAGGCGTTCGAGGCGGTCGGCCTCTCGCAGGACCTCATCGACATGTACTTCACGGGCACCGAGTCAAAGCTCGGCGGCATCGGCCTCGATGTCATCGCCGCTGAGAACTCGCAGCGCCACAAGTACGCATATCCCGAAGACGCGGCGGTGCGCGCGCACGAGCGGCTGTGGACCGGCGGCGAGTACCAGTGGCGCCGGGACGGCTCTGCGCACCTGTTCAACCCCGACACCGTCTTCCGGCTGCAGCACTCGACGCGCACGCGCCGGTACGACATCTTCCGCGAGTACACGAAGCTGGTCGACGACCAGGCGGCCGAGCTCAAGACTCTGCGCGGCATGTTCACCTTCCGCACCACCGGCCGCACGCCGGTGCCGCTCGATGAGGTCGAGCCGGTGTCGTCGATCGTGAAGCGCTTCTCGACGGGTGCGATGAGCTACGGCTCGATCTCGCGTGAGGCGCATGAGACCCTCGCGATCGCGATGAACCGGATCGGCGGCAAGTCGAACACGGGCGAGGGCGGCGAGGACGTCGACCGGCTGCTGGATCCCGAGCGGCGCAGTGCGATCAAGCAGGTCGCCTCCGGCCGGTTCGGCGTGACGAGCCTCTACCTCACCGAGGCCGACGACATCCAGATCAAGCTCGCCCAGGGCGCCAAGCCCGGCGAGGGCGGACAGCTGCCCCCGAGCAAGGTGTACCCGTGGATCGCCCGCACGCGCGGCGGCACCGCCGGCGTCGGCCTCATCTCGCCGCCGCCGCACCACGACATCTACTCGATCGAAGACCTCAAACAGCTGATCTTCGACCTCAAGCGCGCCAACCCACAGGCCCGGGTGCACGTGAAGCTCGTGAGCCAGTCGGGAATCGGCGCGGTCGCGGCGGGCACGGCGAAGGCCCTCGCCGACGTGATCCTGGTGTCGGGGCACGACGGCGGCACGGGCGCCAGCCCGCTCAACTCGCTCAAGCACGCGGGAACGCCGTGGGAGCTCGGGCTGGCCGAGACCCAGCAGACGCTCATGCTCAACGGCATGCGCGACCGGGTCGTCGTGCAGGTTGACGGACAGCTCAAGACGGGTCGTGACGTGATCATCGGCGCTCTGCTGGGTGCAGAGGAGTTCGGGTTCGCGACGGCTCCGTTGGTGGTCTCGGGCTGCGTGATGATGCGCGTGTGCCACCTCGACACGTGCCCGGTCGGCGTCGCTACGCAGAACCCCCTGCTGCGCTCCCGCTTCACGGGCAAGCCCGAGTTCGTGGTCAACTTCATGGAGTTCATCGCCGAAGAGGTGCGCGAGCACCTCGCCGAACTCGGCTTCCGCACGCTCGAAGAGGCGATCGGCCACCACGAACTGCTCGACATGAACGGCGCGGTCGAGCACTGGAAGGCGAACGGCCTCGACCTGACGCCGATCCTGGAGGGCCCGCAGTTCGCCGAGGGCGAGCCGCGACGCAACGTCCGCGGCCAGCACCATGACCTCGACAGCCATTTCGACGTGCCGATCATCGAGCAGGCGAAGGATGTCATCTCGCACGGCGGCCACCTCGAGGTGACCCTGCCCATCCGCAACACGGAGCGCGCGGTGGGCACGCTGCTCGGCCACCACGTGACCCGCGCGCGCGGCCAGAACGGCCTGCCGTCGGGATCGATCGAGATCAACCTGACAGGCTCGGCCGGGCAGTCCTTCGGCGCCTTCATGCCCGCCGGCATCACGCTGCGGCTCGAGGGCGACTCGAACGACTACGTCGGCAAGGGTCTGTCCGGCGGGCAGATCGTGATCCGCCCGCCTCGAAACGCCACCTTCGACGCGTCGCGCAACGTCATCGCCGGCAACGTCATCGGCTACGGCGCGACGCAGGGCACGATGTTCCTGCGCGGTGTCGTGGGGGAGCGCTTCTTCGTGCGCAACTCTGGGGCGACGGCCGTCGTCGAAGGCGTCGGCGACCACGCGCTGGAGTACATGACCGGCGGCCTCGCAGTGATCCTGGGGCCCACCGGCCGCAACCTCGGCGCGGGCATGTCGGGCGGCACGGCGTACGTGTTCCGCCTGGACCGCGCCCTGGTCAACCGAGAAGCACTCGCCACGGGCGAGCTGTCGCTGGCCGAGCTCGGCTCCGGCGACGCCGAGATCCTGCGCGATCTGCTCGAACAGCACGTCGCTGAGACCGGATCGACTCTCGCACGGGCACTCCTGGAGGACTTCGAGGCGGCACTCACACAGTTCACATTGGTTCTGCCGCGCGACTACGCCGCGGTGCTGCAGACGCGTCAGGATGCCGTGGCTGAGGGGCTGGACCCCGACGGCGATGTCGTGTGGAGCCGCATTATGGAGGTGACGGGTGGCTGACCCGAAGGGCTTTCTCAAGGTCACGGAACGTGAACTGCCGGCCCGCCGGCCCGTTCCCGTGCGGATCATGGACTGGAACGAGGTCTACGAGCCCGGCGACTCGGCGGTGCTGCGCCGCCAGGCTGGACGCTGCATGGACTGCGGCATCCCGTTCTGCCACAAGGGATGCCCGCTGGGCAACCTGATCCCGGAGTGGAACGACCTGACCTGGCGTGGCGAGGGCCGCGCGGCGATGGAGCGACTGCACGCGACGAACAACTTCCCGGAGTTCACCGGACGCCTCTGCCCGGCGCCGTGCGAGAGCGCGTGCGTGCTCGGCATCAACCAGCCCGCCGTGACGATCAAGCAGATCGAGGTCTCGATCGTCGACGAGGCGTTCGCGAGCGGCTGGGTCGAGCCCGAGCCGCCGGGGCGCCTCACCGGCAAGACCGTCGCTGTCGTGGGCTCGGGCCCCGCGGGCCTGGCGGCGGCGCAGCAGCTCACGCGCGCTGGCCACACCGTCGCGGTGTTCGAGCGGGACGACCGCATCGGCGGACTGCTGCGGTACGGCATCCCCGACTTCAAGATGGAGAAGCGGCACATCGAGTCGCGACTGCGGCAGATGCGCGAAGAGGGCACCAAGTTCCGCGCTGGCGTCGAGATCGGCCGCGACCTGTCGTGGAGCGACCTGCGCGCGCGCTACGACGCGGTCGTGATCGCGACCGGCTCCACCGTGCCGCGGGATCTGCCTATTCCGGGGCGTGACCTGGACGGCGTGCACTTCGCGATGGAGTACCTCGTCGAGTCCAACCGCGCCACGGCAGGAGACGCGGTCCCGAACCAGATCACCGCACAGGGCAAGCATGTCATCGTGATCGGAGGCGGCGACACCGGTGCCGACTGCATCGGCACAGCCCACCGTCAGGGCGCGCTGAGCGTCACGAACCTAGCGATCGGCCGGCGCCCCCCGGGGGAGCGGCCCGAGAGCCAGCCCTGGCCGATGACCCCGCACGTGTTCGAGGTGCAGTCGGCGCACGAAGAGGGCGGCGAGCGCGAGTACCTGGCCTCGACGGTGGAGTTCCTCGCGAACGAGGCGGGCGAGGTGCGGGCTCTGCGCGTCGCCGAGACCGAGTTCGTCGACGGCCGTCGCGTTCCCAAGAGCGGCACCGAGCGCGAGATCCCGGCAGACCTCGTTCTCATCGCGATGGGCTTCACCGGCCCCGAGCGTGCCGCGCTCGAGGACCAGCTCCAGGTGACGTTCACCGATCGCGGCGAGGTGCTGCGCGGCGACGAGTACGAGACCGCCGCGTCGGGCGTGTTCGTGGCCGGCGATGCCGGACGCGGACAGTCGCTGATCGTGTGGGCTATCGCCGAGGGTCGTGCGGCCGCCGCGCGCGTCGACGAGTTCCTGATGGGCACCACGTCGCTTCCGGTGCCTGTCGGTCCCCACGATGTCGCCATCGGACTGTAGCCCGCGTAGGCTTGGCACGTCTGTTCAGACCTTGAATACAACCCGGAGTACACACGGATGAGACGCGCCAAGATCGTCGCCACTCTAGGCCCCGCTACCTCGTCGTACGAGATGGTCCGCGCCATCATCGACGCCGGGGTCAACGTGGCCCGCCTGAACCTCAGTCACGGGGACTACTCCGTGCACGAGAACAATTTCGCCAACGTGCGCAAGGCGGCCGACGACGCCCAGCGCCCCGTCGCCGTGCTCGTCGACCTGCAGGGTCCGAAGATCCGGCTGGGCAAGTTCGTGGCGGGCCCGCACGAGCTGGCGGTCGGCGACATCTTCAAGATCACCGTGGACGATGTCGAAGGCACGCGCGAGATCGTCGGCACGACGCACAAGGCGCTGCACACCGACGTCTCGCCCGGAGACTTCCTGCTCATCGACGACGGCAAGGTGCGCGTCAAGGTGCTCGAGGTCGACGGCAGCGTCGTGACGACCGAGGTTGTCGTCGGCGGCCAGGTGTCGAACAACAAGGGCATCAATCTGCCCGGCGTCGCGGTGAACGTGCCTGCGCTGTCCGAGAAGGACGAGGACGACCTGCGGTGGGGTCTGCGGATCGGTGCCGACCTGATCGCCCTCTCGTTCGTACGCGACGCGCGCGACGTGGATCGCGTGCACGAGATCATGGCCGAGGAGGGGCGCCGCATCCCGGTCATCGCCAAGATCGAGAAGCCCCAGGCGGTCGACAATCTCGAACAGATCATCGACGCGTTCGACGGGATCATGGTCGCCCGCGGCGACCTCGCCGTCGAGCTGCCTCTTGAGGCCGTCCCGATCGTGCAGAAGCGCGCGGTCGAGCTGTGCCGCCGCATGGCGAAGCCCGTCATCGTGGCGACGCAGATGCTCGAGTCGATGACGCATTCGCCGGTGCCGACGCGAGCCGAGGCATCCGATGTCGCCAACGCCGTCCTCGACGGTGCAGACGCGGTCATGCTCTCGGGCGAGACGAGTGTCGGCGACTACCCGGTCGTCACCGTCGAGACGATGGCGCGCATCATCGAGTCGACCGAAGACCACGGGCTCGAGCGCATCCACCCGCTGACGACCAAGCCCCGCACGCAGGGCGGTGCGATCACCCTCGCCGCGATGGAGGTCGCCGAGTTCGTCGAGGCGAAGTTCCTCTGCATCTTCACCGAGTCGGGCGACACCGCCCGCCGCATGTCGCGGCTGCGCCCGTACATCCCGATGGTGGCGTTCGCGACCGAGCCGGCGATCCGCCGGCGCATGGCGCTGACGTGGGGGGTGCAGTCGACCATCGTGGAGCACGTTCCGCACACCGACCGCATGTTCATCCAGGTCGACGACTACTTCCTCTCCAACAACCTCGCCGAGGTCGGTGACAAGGTCGTGGTCATCTCGGGCTCTCCTCCCGGGATCGTCGGAACCACCAACGACATCCGCATCCACCGGATCGGGGATGCCGTGCACGGTGCCGCACCGATCTACAAGTCCGGCGAATAGACGGGCCCTCTTCTGCAGCTTCAGCCGCGCTCGCTATGGTGAGCGCGGCTGAACTGTGTCGAGAGGCGGGCTCGCGTTCGTTCGGAGCGGCTCCTCACGTGCACGTCACAGAGTCTGGTATCAATCAATCCACGCTGGACGTTCCGGTGAGGGACTGCTGACAAACGGCTTTCCCCAGCGATGCCGCCGAACCCCACCGACTACTGGCTCTCCACCCTCCCCAACTTCGAAAGAGAAGAAACCCTGCCAACTACATGACGCGGGACGGGCTTGAGCTGCAACCTTAACGCTGACCTCCAGATGGAGGGTTTCAGCGTCTCGAGCGGGTGAAGACACTGCCGAGGACGTTCGAGGTGGTCTTCGCTGCCTCGCGGGCGTGCAGCTCGGCAATATGCCCGTAGGTGTCCGAGGTCGTTAGGGCGCCGGACCTTCGTGTGGGGGTGCCGGTGGTGGGAGTCGAACCCACACGCCCTTGCGGGCAACCGAGTTTGAGTCGGTCGCGTCTGCCATTCCGCCACACCGGCCGCTGTGTGCAGAAATGACCATACCGTAGGATTCAAAGGTGACAGATACCGAGCAGCCCTCCGGGGCCTCCACCCCCGCACCTCGTCGAGTCGTCGTCGCGGAAGATGAGTCGCTCATCCGCCTCGACATCGTCGAGATCCTCCGCGACAACGGGTTCGATGTCGTCGGCGAGGCGGGTGACGGCGAGACCGCCGTGCAGCTGGCGACGGAGCTGCGTCCTGACCTGGTGATCATGGACGTCAAGATGCCGCAGCTCGACGGCATCAGCGCGGCCGAGAAACTGAGCAAGAACCACATCGCCCCGGTCGTGCTGCTGACGGCCTTCAGCCAGAAAGAGCTCGTTGAGCGCGCGAGCGAGGCGGGCGCGCTCGCTTACGTCGTCAAGCCCTTCACGCCGAACGACCTGCTTCCCGCGATCGAGATCGCGCTGGCCCGTCACGAGCAGATCATCACGCTCGAGGCCGAGGTCGCCGACATGGTCGAGCGCTTCGAGACCCGCAAGCTCGTCGATCGTGCGAAGGGCCTCCTGAACGAGAAGATGGGCCTCACCGAGCCCGAGGCGTTCCGCTGGATCCAGAAGGCGTCGATGGACCGCCGCCTCACCATGCAGGACGTCGCGAAGGCGATCATCGAGCAGCTGGCGCCCAAGAAGGACTGACCCACCCAAACCCTGATGAGCGGATGCCTCGGCACGAGGCATCCGCTCAGTCGTTGTTGAGGTCCTTGATCAGGTTCGTGATGCGCATCGTCGAGCAGCGGCGCCCCAGGTCGTCGCTCACGACGATCTCGTGCACGGTCATCGAGCGGCCGAGGTGGATCGGCATGCAGACGCCCGTCACGCGGCCGGATGTGGCCGAGCGGGTGTGCGTGGCGTTGATGTCGACCCCGACGGCGAGACGACCCGGGCCGGCGTAGAGGTTCGCCGCCATCGAACCGAGGGATTCGCCCAGCACGACATAGGCTCCGCCGTGCATGAGCCCAACCGGCTGCGTGTTGCCCTCGACGGGCATCGTGGCCACGGCGCGTTCGATCGACAGCTCGACCCATTCGAAGCCCATCCGGTCGGCGAGCGTGCCGTTGCCGATCTGAAGCGCCCACTCGAGCGGGTCGACGTGGTCACGGGCAGGCTGATTCATCGCGCGCCTTCGGATGGGGAGCAGGGCGGTGTCCGACCCCGCGTCTAGGCTTGCAGGGTGACGGACTCCGCAAAGCCTACTCTCCTGGTCGTGGACGGCCATTCGCTGGCGTATCGGGCGTTCTACGCCCTCCCGGTCGACAACTTCTCGACCAAGGACGGCCAGCACACGAACGGCGTCTACGGGTTCCTCTCGATGCTCGTCAACCTCATCAAGGCCGAGAAGCCCACCCACCTCGCGGTGGCCTTCGACACATCGCGGCAGTCGTTCCGCACGCGAGAGTATGCCGAGTACAAGGCGAACCGCTCCGAGACGCCCGCCGAGTTCAAGGGGCAGATTCCGATCCTGCAGGAATGCCTTGCCGCGATGAGCATCCCGGTGCTCCAGCAGGAGGACATCGAGGCCGACGACATTCTCGCCACGCTCGCGACCCAGGGCCAGGAGCAGGGCTTCCACGTGCTGGTGTGCTCAGGCGATCGCGACACGATCCAGCTCGTCAACGACGACATCACCCTGCTGTACCCCAACGTGCAGGGCGTGTCACAGCTCAAGCGGTACGACCCCGCGGCCGTCGTCGAGAAGTACGGGCTGCCGCCGCACCAGTACCCCGAGATCGCGGCGCTCGTGGGTGAGACGAGCGACAACCTTCCGGGCGTGCCGAAGGTGGGCGAGAAGACCGCGGTCAAGTGGCTGACGCAGTACGGCTCGCTCGAGGCGCTCATCGATAACGCCGACAAGATCACCGGTGTCGTCGGCGGCAACCTGCGCGAGCACCTCGACGACGTCAAGCGCAACCGTTCGCTGAACCGGCTCGTGCGCGACGTCGAACTGCCCCTGGGCCCCGCCGATCTGTCCGTGAAGCCGATCGACGCGCAAGCGGTGCGCGACATCTTCGCTCGGCTCGAGTTCCGCACTCTTCTTCCGCGCGTGTTCGAAGCAGCCGGGCTCGACGGGGCGGCGGGCACGACGCAGTCCACGGCGGCGACGCCCGCGATGCCGACGCCCGCCGAGCCCTCGGCATCCGATCTCGCGGCCTGGCTCGGCGCGGTCGACGGAGAGACCGGCGTGACGGTGATGATCGAGGGGGGTCTTCCGCGTCGCGTGGGGTTCGCCACGCGTGAGTCGGCGGTCGAGGCGACGTGGTCAGCCGAGGTCGCCGAGGCGATCGGGGGCTGGTTCTCGTCGTCGGCGCCGAAGGTGTTCAACGATGCGAAGTCGCAGATCAAGGCGCTCCGGCGTGCGGGCGTCGAGGTCGCCGGACTCGCGTTCGACACGACGATCGCGGGGTGGCTGATCCGGCCGAGCTTCCCCGACAAGACGCTGGCCGATCTGGTCGATCGCTACCTCGGCGAGAAGCTGCCCGAGTCCGACCCGACGCAGCTCGTGCCCGAGACCGAGGGCGCCACACCCGGCCAGGTGTCGTGGTTCGCGCTGCGAGTCGCCGACGCGCTTCGCACCGAGCTTCCCGCCCGCGTGGCGTCAGTGCTGACCGACATCGAACTGCCGACCCTCGTCACACTCGCCGATATGGAACTCGCCGGCGTCGCGGTCTCGCACGACAAGCTCGCACGGCTCTCGGCCGAGCTGGGCGCGCGCGCCGACGCCATCGCGCAGACGGCGTTCGCCGCGATCGGCCGCGAGGTCAACCTCGGGTCGCCGAAGCAGCTGCAGGAGGTGCTCTTCGACGAGCTGCAGCTGCCCAAGACCCGCAAGACCAAGACGGGGTATTCGACGGATGCCGCGGTGCTGGCCGATCTGCAGGAGTCCCACCCGCACCCGTTCCTCGACCTGCTGCTGCAGCACCGTGAGGCCACGAAGCTGCGCCAGATCATCGAGTCGCTTGACACCGCGATCGCGGCGGACGGCCGTATTCGCACAACTTACGTGCAGACCGGAAGCCAGACCGGGCGCCTGTCGAGCACCGACCCGAACCTGCAGAACATCCCGATCCGCACGGACGAGAGCGCTCGCATCCGTGCCGCGTTCGAGGTCGGCGAGGGGTACGAGACGCTGCTGACGGCGGACTATTCGCAGATCGAGATGCGCATCATGGCGCATCTGTCGGGCGATCCCGGCCTGATCGAGGCGTTCAACTCCGGCGAGGACACGCACCGCTACGTCGGCGCGCGCGTGTTCGGCGTCGACCCGCAGGATGTGACGCCGACGATGCGCACGAAGGTGAAGGCGATGTCGTACGGGCTCGTGTACGGGCTGTCGGCGTTCGGGCTGTCGAAGCAGCTGCGCATCGAGCAGGCCGAGGCCAAGCAGCTCATGACCGAGTACTTCGCGCGCTTCGGTGCGGTGCGGGACTACCTGCGGGCCTCGGTCGAGCAGGCGCGCATCGACGGGTTCACCGAGACGATCTTCGGGCGACGGCGGCCCTTCCCCGATCTGTCCAGCCCGAACCGGGTGCTGCGCGAGAACGCGGAGCGCGCCGCCCTCAACGCTCCGATCCAGGGGAGCGCGGCCGACATCATGAAGATCGCGCTCTTCCACATCCATGACGAACTGCGGGCCGCCGAACTGCAGTCCCGCGTGCTGCTGCAGATCCACGACGAGCTCGTGGTGGAGGTGGCACCCGGCGAGTGGGGCGCGGTCGAGGCCATCGTGCGCGCCCGCATGGCCGACGCGGCTGAGCTGTCGGTTCCGCTCGATGTGCAGATCGGGCGCGGCGCGGAATGGAACGAGGCCGGGCACTGACTGCGATGCCCGTGGGTGTCACACCGGGTGCCTAGGCTAGAGGGCATGACTGACGAATCACGCACCCCGTCGGCGATCGACGCGATCGCCGATGCGTGGGTAGACACGCTCGCCGAGCTGGATCCCATCGCAGCGACCTACATCGGCAGGTTCGAGTACAACGACCGTTACGGCGACTACTCGCCAGAGGGCTCCCAGCGCATCATCGACGAAGCGCGCAAGACCCTGAAGGCGCTGGGCGCTGCGACCCCGGTCGACGACATCGACCGAGTGACCCAGCAAGACCTCGCAAGCGTCCTCGAACTCGACATCGAACTGCACGAGGCGAAGTGGCAGCTGCGCGACCTGAACGTGATCGCCTCGCCCGCACAGGACCTTCGCTCGGTGTTCGATCTGATGCCGACTGCGACCACAGACGACTGGTCCGTCATCAGCAAGCGTCTCGCGGCGCTTCCGGCGGCGATCAACGGCTATGTCGCCTCGCTGCGCGAGGGCATCGCCGAAGGCACGGTGCCGGCCCGGCGTCAGGTTCGCGAGGTGATCACGCAGATCGCGCGGTACACCGCAGACAACGGGTTCTTCGCCGAGTTCGCGAGCAATGCGGCTCCCGAAGAGGGGCAGCTGCCGGCATCGCTCGCCCGCGACCTCGCCGACAGCTCGAACGCGGCGCGCGTGGCGTACGAAGAGCTCTCGGGCTTCCTCGGTGACGAACTGGCGCCGGCCGCAGCCGACAACGACGCCGTCGGCCGCGACCTCTACGCGCTGATGTCTCGCCGGTTCCTCGGCGCGACGATCGACCTCGACGAGACGTACGAGTGGGGCTTGCAGGAGCTCGCTCGCATGGTCGCCGAGCAGGAGTCGATCGCGAACGAGATCAAACCCGGCGCATCCGTCGAAGAGGCCGTCGCATTCCTCGAGCAGGACGACAGCCGCAAACTCCACGGCACGGACGCGCTGCAGAAGTGGATGCAGCAGACCAGCGATCGCGCGGTCGAAGAGCTCGGCCGCACCCACTTCGACATCGCCGAGCCGATCCGGCGCCTCGAGTGCATGATCGCCCCCACGAAGGAGGGCGGCATCTACTACACCGGCCCGACCGACGACTTCTCGCGACCCGGTCGCATGTGGTGGTCGGTTCCCGAGGGCGTCGACTCGTTCGACACGTGGCGCGAGCTCACCACGGTGTACCACGAGGGCGTCCCGGGGCATCATCTTCAGATCGCTCAGGCGGTGTACAACCGGGCGCAGCTGAACTCGTGGCGTCGCCTCATCGCCGGATCCAGCGGCCACGCAGAGGGCTGGGCGCTGTACGCGGAGCGCCTCATGGAGCAGCTCGGGTACCTGCGCGACCCCGCCGACCGCCTCGGCATGCTCGACGGCCAGCGCATGCGCGCGGCGCGCGTCGTGCTCGACATCGGCGTGCACCTCGAGAAGCCGCGCCCCGACGGCAACGGCACGTGGGACGCGGAATTCGCCCTCGGCTTCATGCGCCGCAACGTCAACATGTCTGACGAGTTCGTGCAGTTCGAGGTCAACCGTTACCTCGGCTGGCCGGGCCAGGCGCCCTCGTACAAGGTGGGCCAGCGCATCTGGGAGCAGCTGCGTGACGACGTGAAGGCCGCGCAGGGCGACGCGTTCGACATCAAGGCGTTCCACAAGCGCGCGCTCGACCTCGGCGGTGTCGGACTCGACACGCTTCGGGCCGCCTTCGCCCTCTGATACGGATCGACGGCCGGCGCCCGACCTCGTGTCAGGTGCCGGCCGTCGTCGTTCCGGGCTGCGTGCGTGCGGCCGCGAGAAGCCGCACAACCTCGGCTTCGTCGGTCTGGCGGAAGTCGCCGTAGTGCTGCCCGACCGCCCACAGGTTCCGCACGCGGTGCAGGCATTCGTACTGGTCTGCGGCGTCCGCGCCGGGGGAGTACTCGACGGGTGCGACGGGCACCGCGAGCACGATGCGACGCGCTCCGCGCAACCGGAGGGCTCGGCAGGCGGCGGTGGCCGTCGAACCTGTCGCGATCCCGTCGTCCACGACGATCGCAGTCCGGCCGGCGACGTCGATGTCGAACGCATCGAACGCGTGACCGCGGCGAATGAGCTCGGCGCGTTCCCGGCGCTCGACGTCGGCGAGTTGTTCCTCGGTGCCGCCGGACGCGCGCAGAGCGGGAAGATCGACGATCCGCACCTCGTCGGCGATGGCGCCGACGGCGTACTCCTCACGATTCGGCGCCCCGAGCTTGCGCACGGTGACGACCGTGAGCGGCAGGTTCAGGATGCGCGCCACCTCGGCGGCGACCACGACGCCTCCGCGCGGGATTCCGCACACCACGGCATCCGTCCCGCGCCATCGGTCCAGGGCGGGGGCGAGCAGGCGGCCGGCATCGGTTCGGTCGGCGAACACGACCATTCCTTCACGGTACGCCTTCCCACGACGGCACGCGATGCGGGGAGGCGGCGCTGCAGACGGGGCGGGCGGACGGTCGGACGTAGGGTGAGACGGTGACGGATGTGCGGTTTGTGGCCATCGGCGACTCGTTCACTGAGGGCGTCGGCGACGAGCTTCCCGACGGACGCGAGCGCGGGTGGGCCGATCTCGTGGCGCAGGGATGGGCGGATGCCGCGGGGCATCCGATCGAGTACGCGAATCTCGCGATCCGCGGCAAGCTCGTGTGGCCGATCGTCGAAGAGCAGCTGGAACCGGCGCTCGCGTTGAAGCCGACGCACCTGTCGTTCAACGGCGGCGGCAATGACATGCTGCGTCCGCGCACGTCCGTCGCACACATCCTGGATGCCTTCAGCCACGTGCTGCGCCGCTGCGACGAGGAGGGCGTGCGGCTGATCCTGCTGTCGGGTGCGAATCCGAGTGCGCAGCTGCCGCTCAGCCGTGTGATCCAGCGCCGCGGAGACCTGCTGTCAGCGGCGGTGGTCACCCACATGGCGGGACGCACCGACGTGATCCGCGCGCTGAACTGGCCCGATCTCGAGCTCTCCACGCCCCCGTACTGGTCCGAGGACCGTCTGCACATGAACGCGCGCGGACACCATCGCGTAGCCGCGCGGGTGCTCACGGCACTGGGACTCGAGCCGCCTGCCGGCTGGTGGTCGCTCCCGCCGCTGCCTCCGAGCGGGCAGCGCGGCGTGACCTACTACCGTGAGCACGTCGGACCGTGGGTGCGGCGGCGACTCACAAGGACCTCCTCCGGCGACGGTCGCGAGCCGAAGTACGCGAGCTGGGTCACGATCCAGCCGTCGCCTGTCAGTGGGTGAGCGAACAGCCGAGCTCGGCGAGCACCTCGCCGCGGGCTGCAACGCGTCCGTCGCCGATCTCGCTGCGGAGCCCGCGCACGCGGGCGTGACGCGTCACAGCGCGCCGAGCTCGGTCAGGGCCGTCGTGGCGAGCTTGACCCCGCTGCGCGCCGCGTCGAGCTCGCCCGCGCCCCGAAGCGCTGCGGCGATCCACCCGGCGGCGAACGCATCGCCCGCGCCGGTCGAGTCCACGACGTCGGGGAGGGCCTCGACGGGCACCTCGGCGCACCCACCGCGATAGTGCACGACGATCGGGTCGCCGCCCCGCTTGACGACGTAGACGGTGTCATTCGGCAGGCGGATGCCGAGCCCTCGCGCGCACTCGTCCTCGTCCCGGTTCGCGAACACGACGTCGGGCCGCAGTTCGAATAGGAGCGCGCCGAGGTCCTCGGCGCCCAGGGCACGCATCGTGGCCGTGCTGGAGAGGTCCACGCTCACGCGGGCGGCGGGTCGCGGCATCCGCTTCACCACCTCACGCAGCACGGAGCGCGAGGGCTCGTCGCTGAACCCGTAGAGCGGCAGGTGCAGCCAGCGCGCCCCCTCGAGCCACGTCGGATCGATCGGCCCGAGCTCGGCGGCGGCGGCACGGTCGGTGATCATGGTGCGCTCACCGGTCTCGTCGACGAGGATCACGATGGTGCCGGTGCGCATGCCCCGCTGTACCCGCACGTCGACGCCCGCGCGCTCCAACTGCCGCACCAGCGCCTCGCCGGCGGTGTCGTCGCCGACCCTGCCGATGAAGCGCGCCGGCACGAACGGCGCGGCGGCCGCGGCGACGTTCGCGGCGCTTCCGCCTCGGGCGTGACGGATCGTCGCGGCGTTGTCGGTGCCGCGCTCGAGCGGGCCGTCGCGGCGCGCCAGAACGTCGTCGATCAGGTCGCCGATGGTGACGAGCATCAGGGGGCGCAGGCGGGGGAGAGGGCTGCGGCGATGCGGGCGCCGAGTTCGACGTTGCCGCGGTACACCTCGACGTTGACGTCGAGACTGTGGCCGCCCGTCTCGCGCTGGAAGAAGTCGAGCAGGAACGGTGTGATGTCGTGGCCGCTCACCCCTGCCGTCCTGGCGGCCTCGAGCGCGCGGTGCAGCACGTCGTCGTGCAAGGCGCGGGGCAGTTCGCGGTCTGTGCCGACGGGGTTGGCCACGAGCAGCGTCGAGGCGATGCCGAGTCCGTCGCGTGCGGCGACCACCCGCGCGACCTCGTCGGCCGAGTCGACAGAGAAGTCCAGGTCATAGCCGGAATCAGAGATGTAGAAGCCCGGGTAGTCGGTCGTGCGGTAACCGACCACAGCGAGGCTCAGGGTCTCGAGCCGCTCGAGCGTCAGAGGGATGTCGAGGATCGACTTCACACCGGCGCTGACCACGACGAGGGGCAGCGCCGCCAGTGTCGGCAGGTCGGCGGACTCGTCGAACGTCTCGGCCGCGCCCCGGTGCACTCCGCCGAGCCCGCCCGTCGAGAAGACGCGGACCCCCGCACGGTGGGCGAGGAACGCCGTCGCCGCCACCGTCGTCCCCGCGCTCAGCCCTTTCGCCATCGCGAGCGGCAGATCGCGCAGGCTCGCCTTCACCACCGAGTCGGAGGTCGACAGGCGCTCGATCTCACCGACGCTGAGCCCGACGGTCGGCGTGCCGTCGACCACTCCGATCGTGGCGGGCACGACGCCCAGCGAACGAACCTGCATCTCGGCATCGAGCGCGACCTCGAGGTTGCGCGGACGCGGGAGCCCGTGCGTGAAGATCGTGGATTCGAGTGCGAGGACGGGCGCGGAGCGTTCGACAGCGGCGCGCACCTCTTCCGACACGACGATGGCTGGCGAGGTCACGGCGCTCCTTTCGGCGGTGACTGCCACTGTACGCAAGGGAGCAGACATCCGCTTTGGCCCGCTGGTGTCACTCTCGCCGCGCCGCCGCCGAACCGGTCTCCGGCGGCATCGGTCTCAGCCGGCGTCAGCGCCGACGCTCGCGGGGCCGGTCGAGGCCGATGTGGATGCGTGTGCGGGTGCGTTCGCGGACGATGAAGAACACGCCGACGAACCACAGCGGGAACAGCGTGAGGAAGGCGAGGCGAAAGGCCCCGAGCGAGTAGGTCGCGGGGGTGCCCGCGCCCTGCAGGTCCAGTGCCGCGCCGATGAAGAAGATCGCGATGATCGCCGCGAGGAAACCGCCGACGTTCGTGATGCCGGTCGCGGTGCTGAGGCGATGGCTCGGGTTGTGGGTGCGGGCGTGGTCGAAGGCGATCATCGAGGCGGGCCCGCCCAGGCCGAGGGCGATCGCGAGCAGGATGAGCAGCCACAGCGGCGCGGCGGTGGGCCACGCGAGCACCGCGATCCAGGCGACGACCTGCGCGCCGACGGTGGGCAGCACCAGCGCGCGCGTGCGCAGGTTCGGGATGCGCGCGGACAGCCCGCCGAGGATAGGACCCGACACCATGCTCACGACGATCAGCACGGTTGTGACGACGGATGCCGCCGCCGGCGTGAGACCTTCGCCGGCGGTCAGGAACGGGATGCCCCACAGCATCACGAACACCGTGCTGGCGAACGGCGTCGTGAAGTGCGACCAGAACGCCAGGCGCGTGCCGGGGTGCGACCACGCCGCACGGATGCCGACGCGCGTGTCGGCCGCCGAGGTGACGACCCTGATGTTTCCGGTGTCGGTGTTCACCGTGACGTCCTCGGTCGCGTCCGGCGGACGGTTGCGCACCAGCACCGCGACGAGGATCGCGAAGAGGATGCAGAGCCCCGCGAGGCTGCCGAAGGCGACCGTCCACGTGGTGGCGTGCAGGAGCGCCGCGAGGGGGATGACCGAGACGAGCTGGCCGGTCTGACCCACGAGCCCGGTCAGCTGCACCATGACCGGGCCGCGCTGCGCGGGGAACCAGGTCGCGATGAGCCGCAGCACGCCCGGAAAGACCGCGGCGTCGCCCGCGCCGAGCAGCATGCGGGCGGCGATCGCGATTCCCACATCGGGGGAGAGGGCCATCACGAGCTGCCCGGCGGCCATCAGCACCATGCCGATCGCCATGATCGGACGGGCGCCCCAGCGATCGAGCCACACCCCGACGGGCAGCTGCATGAACCCGTACACGCCCAGCTGCAGCACGGCGAACAGCGACAGGGTCGAGGCATCCGCGTTGAATCGTGCAGCGGCGTCGACACCCACCGCCGACAGCGACGTGCGGTTGCTCACGGCGAGCACGTACGCGGCGACGGCGACGCCCCAGATGAGCCACGCGCGCCAAGGCGAGACGGATGCGGGAAACCGCGTCGTCATCGGATGCTGCCGGCCCGTGCGCGTCTCACCTATTCAGGGTAGTCGCGCGGCGGCGTGCTGCTGGTCCCGTTCGACGGGGAGCCACAGTTCGGTCGTGGCGGTCGCGAAGTCGGGGGAGCGGTCGAGCACGGCCACGATCGACGGACCCGGCCTCAGGCGCCATGGGTTCGACGGGAACCACTCGGTCGCCGTCGCCGCCCACGTCTCCTGGAGCGCGGACGGGTGGGCGCCACAGGTGCGGAACACCGCCCACGTTCCCGCGGGAACGTGGATCGTGTCGAGGTCGTCCGGGACGGACGTGTCGCCTCGGACCGCGACGCCATGCAGGTAGGTGAGCTCGCTGCCCTCGGTGTAGTCGGGATCGACATCGGCACTGACCTGCAGGATGCCGCTGGGCTCGGCATCGCCGAGCGCTTTGAGTCGTTCGTGCTCGGTGACGGGCAACGCCAGGATGTGCGCCTGGATGTGCGGGTTCACGCCCGCGTGGATCAGCGGCACACGTGCAGTGTGCCCGATGAGGCGGAAGGCGGGTCGGTCTGCGATACGGGTGTCCATCGGGGTGCTTCCTTGTACGGTCAGGCGGAACCTGAGCTGCGGTTGTGAGCGAAGGGGACCGCCCGAGCGCCGGACCTCGCCGGGGCCGATGCCGTGCACGGCGCGAAACGCTCTGCCGAAGGCCTCGGTCGAGCCGTAGCCGTACCGGACGGCGATGGTGAGCAGCTCTTCGTCGCCGACCACGTCGGCCGCGGCCACGGTCATGCGGCGCCGGCGGATGTACTCCGACAGCGGCATGCCCGCCAGCGACGAGAACATCCGGCGGAGGTGGTACTCGGTGGTGCCCAGACGCCCGGCGAGCTCGGCGATGTCGAGTTCCTCGGTGAGGTTCTCGTCGATGTGTTCGACGAGACGATTGAGCGTCGCGATCACGGTTCCTCCTTCGACATCCAGCTTCGTCTGATGCGTGCCGGGCGGCCCGATCATCCTGGTCCGATTCGATCAGGTCGGTCGCGACGCTGCGATGCCGCCGAATCGCTACGCTCGAGCGAGGCTCGGATTCTTCGGGCGCCGGCCCTCGACGCATGAGGGGGGAGAGGAGTCGGATGACGACGCGATCACGACGGTACCTCGCTGCTGTCGCCCTCGGCATGACGGTCCTCTGCGCCGGGTGTGCGGCTGTTCCCGATCCGCCCGAGGCCGTCGGAGAGAACTATCCCGGCACCTGTCTGCCGCCCGAGCTGTCGTGGCCATCCGATTTCCTCGGGTCTCTGGCGGGGGAGTCGTCGGCGGTCGGAGGCGCCGTCGTCGGACTGCGTCTGGAGTACATCGACTCCGACTGGGTGTGGCGCCTTCGCAGCCACGACACCCCGCACGACGCCTTCGGCGAGCGAGTGGACGATGCGAGCTTCGGCAAGGAGTCCCTCGTCGATGTCCGGACGCTGGAGACCCTCGCGACGCATCAGGTGCAGCTCACGGAGGCGGAACAGCACGAATCGGGCAGCGGCGCGTGGGGTGCGGCGAAGCTCTCCGGCGAACAGTGGCCGAGCCCGCTCATCATCGAGATGGCTCGTGTGATGCAGGGCGAGACCGCCGTCTGGCGGATCACCACGTGCGACACCGAGACCAACGAGCAGCACGTCATGACCGTCGACTGACGGCGCGCTGGTCCCGCTGTCGACGCTTCGGCTATCGATCGCGAACCGGCTGCGGGTCCGTGTCTGTGCGCTACGGCTCGTCGACGTCGACGAGCCAGCCCGCGAGGGAGCGTGATCGCCGCTCGGACGGTGGGTCCGCCGTGAGGTCGACGGCTGCCGGCGGCGGCTGGTGCTCGTGAGTCGCGGGCAGCCGTACCCCAAGGACCGGTTGCAGCACGGCCGAATCCGGGACGGGCACGATCTCGATCATGTACCGCGTAGGCCGCGAGCCCACGAACACGCCGTTTCCGAGGTCGCGACCGGTCATCGGCCACTCTTCCCCGTCTGCCGGCATGGAGGCGTCCGGCGGCGCGCCGTTCCCGGGACGACGCAGCGACCGGCGTTCGACGACCTCGCGGCTGACCGCGTGCACGGCCGTGACGCGACCTCGCACGCGATCGGCGAACTCCTCCTCGTGGTGCGACTCGATCGCATCGACCGTCGCGACGAGCGCAGACCCGAGCGTCTCGGCGAGCTGCGATGCGGGGCTGCGCGTCCGGATGCCGAAGTCCACGTCGTCACCGACAGTGAATGCGTCGCCGCAGCATCCCCATTCCCAGCTCGTCAGCCACACACGCGTCATGACTCTCACGCTATCGAGCAGCGGGAGATCACAGGGAGGGTCAGCCGCCGAACTCGCCGGTCAGGATGAGAGGCGTCTGATTGAGGCTACACGCCTTGCTGATATCGCCGATCGGCCCGGCGCTCGGCGTCAGTATGTCACCAGTTGTCCGGGCAGGATCGCTCACGATGGTCTGCAACTGCGAGAACGAGGCGCCGAGCGTCGACTTCGCGTATGCGGCCAGAGCCTGAAGATCGGCGGCGGCGCGGTCGACGCGGACAACCCAGTCCGCAGCATCGATCTTCTTGGAGAACGTGAAGCCCGTGTCGGCATTGACGAGTTCGCTGTAGACGGCTGCGAACTTCTCGCAGTCGGCGGTGACGGCTTCGTCGAAGTCGAAGTCTGCGGACGAGAAGGTCGGCCTGGCGGTCCACGCGACGCCGTCAGGAAGCTGCACTCGGAACGTGGTTCTGTTGCGCTCGACGATGGGCCACGCGAGCTGGCTGGCCCCCTCGCAGGTTCCCCGCAGGGGTGCGCGCACGAGCGAGCTCGTCGTTGCGAGTTCGGCGGAGAACGAGGCGCCGCCGGTGCACTCGAAGTCGACGACGAGCGAGTGCGCCCCCTCGGGAACAGCGAATTCCGTCTCGGTGTGCTCGATCGCGCCCTGGCCCGAGACAGGATCGCCCGGCCAGGTCATCGGCGGCTCCGGCGTCGCGGATGTCGTTTCGGGCGGGGCAGACGACGACCGAATGGGCGCGGGTGCCGCGTCGGCGTCGTCGACCGCGCACCCGCTCAACGCGAGCGCGGCTCCCACGACCATGAGTGGCAACAGCGCTGCGATGCCGAGCGGCTTCCTGTTCCGACGCGTCATCGCGGTCCTTTCGAGATCGGCCCTCAAGGTGTCTACCAGGCCGCGTGAGAAGGACTCAAATCCGGCGATGTGCACAGCACCGAGAATGCCCATTATGTATTAATACAAAACAATGCGGAGAGGGTGAGTTCGGGGGAGTGGGTGTAGGAGTACGCCGCCTGGGTGCAACTCGTCAACGCGCTCATCGTGATCAAGAAAATCGTCACCGAAGGCTGGTACCGATACCGCTGGGACGGACGCCCGAAGAAGTGGAAGCGCGCCTGGGGCAGAAGCACGGCAAGAAAGATCGCGAGGCTCTCCCGTAGTCCGGAATGAGCCTCGCGATCTTCTGTGCGGCGCTATGTCGGTAAGATCGCAGGCAGAGATACCTGAGCTCTCCACTCGCCCGAGACGGACAAGTCGGTCGTGAGCAATGCGGTCTCCCCGAGATCGGCGAAAGAGGCCGAGGGGACAAACCTCTGGAGATAGTCTCCGGCCGCCGTGATGCAGAACAGCAGCGCTTGGAGCGAGTCGAAGCCGTATGTTTCCAACGACTCGGTAATCTCCCCGTTCTGGTCGAGGAACTGATACCCGAATGATGGCGAGCCGTCGGCGCTTGCGAGGATATTCAGAGTCAGCGGCCCGCCATCCGTGGTGAATTCTCGACTGGCGACGACCAGACGTTCGCGCTCAGCCACTGGCGCCTGCCAGACATCCCGCATAGCGAACCATGTTCGCCGCGTGACAGATAGCGGCGGCTTGCGCTGGACGAAGACGCGAGCAGACTTTCGCTCCCGCATTCATCTCACGGTCACACTGCTTCTTCGTGTGCATCGGAACGATACGACCTGCGTGCGTCGCCGTGTCCAGTCCAACCTTTGCCACCGCTGGTGCCGACGACCCAAGGACAAGAAGCGCATCCGTGGAGCCGCCCACCGCCGCTCCTGCCCCGCCGAAGGCGAGAGTTGCGGCAAGCGGTCACGCTGCCAAAGTTGCGACAAGAGACATCAGTTCCGTTCATGTGATGAGCAGTACAGTTACGAACCTACCGAGCAGCGCGTGCACTGTCTGCCGGCCATTTGGGGGACAAGGGACTACTGGCGCGTCCCCTTAGGGCATCGCGGTCGCGCAGGACGACCCGCTCTACAAGGCCCGCCGCACCCTGCACGTTGTTCTTCTGAGCGCCCGCTGTGGGGACTTCGTCGACGGACCTTGCGCCATGTGGCGGAGTCGAGGGGAGAGGGGCCAATTCGCGTTAGATGCGAAGATGCCGTCTTCCCGCTGACATAATGGGCATTATCGGCGACTAAGCGAGAGTGGTGGCGACCCTAGGCTGGAGCCGTGATCGCCTCGTTCACCGGATTCGTCGTGGTCGGTGTCGCGATCCTCGTCGGCTGGATCATCGGGCGCATCGACCTGCTCGGCGAGCACGGCCAGCCGGTGCTGGCACGACTGACCTTCTTCGTGCTGTCGCCGTTCCTGTTGTTCGTCGTCCTTGCCCGGGCCGATGTCCACACGCTGTTCTCGGCGCTGCTGCCGGTGTCGGCGATCGCCGCGGTTTCGATGTTCGTCGTGTACGTGGTGATCGCGAAGCTGGTGTGGCGGCGATCGGTCGGCGACACCGTCGTCGGAGCGCTGAGTGCCGGGCAGGTCAACTCGAACAACATCGGCATCCCGCTGTCGCTGTATCTGCTGGGAAGCGCCGCCTACCCGGCTCCGGTGATCCTCATGCAGCTGCTGCTGTTCACTCCGATCACGATGGCGATCCTCGACACGGTCACCACGGGCCGCTCGTCGCCCGGGCGTCTGGTCCTGCGCACCGTGACCAACCCCATCGTGCTCGGCTCGGTGCTGGGCACGATCGTCGCAGTGAGCGGTCTTGAGCTGCCGCCGATCGTCATCGAACCGCTCGTCCTGATCGCGAACGCGTGCGTTCCGGTGCTGCTGATCAGCTACGGCATCTCGCTGCACGGTCAGCGCGTGCTCGCGCCGTCCGGCCGAAGGCGCGACATCGTGCTCGCCTCGAGCCTCAAGCTCATCGCCATGCCGCTCGTGGCGTGGGCCACCGGCACGTACCTGTTCGACCTCGCCCCGCACGATGTGCTCGTCGTCGTGGTGCTCGCCGCCCTCCCGACGGCTCAGAACGTGTTCAACTACTCGCAGCGGTACGGCGTCGGCGAGACGATCTCGCGCGACACGATCTTTCTCACGACGGTCGGGTGCATCCCCGTGCTGCTGCTCGCGACCTTCCTGCTCGGATAAGCCGCGGTCATGCGGTCCTTCCGACCCGCGTCAGTCAGAGCACGCTCGCGATGTCGGTCTGGCCGAAGTCATCGCCTTTGAAAAGCAGCGGCACGTCGAAGTGCTGTGCGAGAGCATACGAGAAGCAGTCCCCCATGTTTAGTCGTGCGGGGTGACGCCCCTTGCCGAATCGCCGCCATGCGGCTGCCGCCCGCTCGGCCAGTTCGGAGTCAAGCGGCACGATAGCCATGGAGAGCCGCTCGAGCATGACGGTCAGAAGATGGTTGCCATCCGGTCCGAGCCTCGACTCCACGACGATTCGACTCTCGACGAGCGTGGATGCGCTGAGCGAGCAGTCGCCCGCATGGCGAGCGAGGGCATCGGCGTAGACCCCTGCATCGGGTTCGGCGAAGAGTACGGCGACGAGCGCGGACGTATCGACCGCGATCCGCCCAGTCCTCACGCCGGCAGGCCGTTCTCGTCGTAGCCGATGATCTCGTCCGGGGTGCGGGAGTCGGTGACCGGTAAAGTGCGCGCTCGCGCGATGATGTCGTCGAGTCGCACCGTCGCCGCACTCGCGGTTCTTGCCCGGACGCGCTCCAGTCGCTCCGCGAACGCTCGACGAGCGGCCTCGGTGATGCTCTCCCCCGTGGCCGCAGCGAGTTCGCGAACGAGCCTGTCGGCTTCGGGGTCTTTGATGCTCAAAGCCATATGGCAAGCATGGTTTATAGAATTCGATACGTCAATATAGAAAGCAGCGGCCTCACGTCCCGACATACGACGCGAGGTGCTCCCCCGTGAGCGTCGAGCGCGCCGCGACGAGGTCTGCGGGCGTGCCCTCGAACACGATGCGCCCACCGTCGTGACCGGCGCCCGGACCGAGGTCGATGATCCAGTCGGCGTGCGCCATCACGGCCTGGTGGTGCTCGATGACGATCACGCTGTTGCCGGTGTCGACGAGTCGATCCAGCATGCCGAGCATGTGGTCGACGTCGGCGAGGTGCAGGCCCGTCGTGGGCTCGTCGAGCACGTAGATCGCGCCCTTCTTCGCCATCGAGATCGCGAGCTTGAGGCGCTGACGCTCTCCCCCTGACAGCGTGTTGAGCGCCTGACCGAGCGTGATGTAGCCGAGCCCGACGTCGATCATGCGCAGCAGGGTCGTGTGCGCGGGGCCCTTGGTGAAGAACTCGGATGCCTCGGCAGCCGACATCGCGAGCACTTCGGCGATGTTCTTGCCGTCGAGGGTGTACTCGAGCACCGCGTCGCTGAAGCCGGTGCCTTCGCACAGCTCGCACAGGGTCTCGACGGTCTGCGTGAACCCGAGGGTGGTGATGATGACGCCGAGGCCGCGGCACGCGGGGCACGCGCCCTCGGAGTTGGCGCTGAAGAGGGCGGGCTTCACGCCGTTGGCCTTCGCGAAGGCCGAACGGATCGCGTCGAGGATGCCGGTGTAGGTCGCCGGGCTGCTGCGCCGGTTGCCCTTGATCGGCGATTGGTCGACGACCACGACGTCGTCGAACGACGGCACATTGCCGTGAATGAGCGACGACTTGCCCGAGCCGGCCACCCCGGTCACGACCGTGAGGATGCCCAGCGGGATGTCGACGTCGACGTTGTCGAGGTTGTGCTGGCTCGCCCCGCGGATCTCGAGAACGCCCTTCGCCGCGCGCGTTGACGGCTTCAGCCGCGCGCGGTCGTCGAGGTGCCGCCCCGTGATCGTGCCGGAGGTGCGCAAGCCCTCGACGTCGCCGGTGTACTGCAGCTCGCCGCCCGCGCGGCCGGCGCCTGGGCCGAGGTCGACGATGTTGTCGGCGATCTCGATGACTTCGGGCTTGTGCTCGACGACGAGCACCGTGTTGCCTTTGTCGCGCAGCTGCAGCAGCAGCCGGTTCATGCGCTCGATGTCGTGCGGGTGAAGTCCCGCGGTGGGCTCGTCGAAGACATAGGTGATGTCGGTGAGGGCCGATCCGAGGTGCCGGATCATCTTGGTGCGCTGCGCCTCGCCGCCCGACAGCGTGCCGGCGGAGCGGTCGAGCGATAGGTAGCCGAGGCCGATGTCGACGAACGAGGCGATCGTCTGGCGAAGGGTGGCCATGAGCGGCGCGACGGACGGGTCGTCGACCGTGTCGAGCCACGCCGCCAGGTCGGTGATCTGCAGGGCCGCGGCATCCGCGATGCTGATGCCCTTGATCTTGGACGAGCGCGCCCCCTCGTTCAGTCGCGTGCCACCGCACGCAGGGCACGGCAGGAACTTCACGGCACGGTCGACGAACGCGCGGATGTGGGGCTGGAGCGCATCGCGGTCCTTCTGCAGCATCGACTTGGTGATCTTCGGCACGAGACCCTCGTAGGTCATGTTGATGCCCTGGATCTTGACCTTCGTCTGGTCCTTGTAGAGAAAGTCGTGAAGCTCTTGCTCGGTGTAGTCCTGGATCGGCTTGGCCGGGTCGAAGAAACCCGACTCGCTGTACCCGCGGACCATCCAGCCGTCGACGTTGTACCCCGGGATCGTGATCGCACCCTCGGACAGCGACTTCGACCGATCGACGAGCTCGTCGATATCGACGTCGCTCACCTCGCCCAGACCCTCGCACCGCGGGCACATTCCGCCGGTGATCTCGAAGGAACGGCGCTCCTTGACCTTCTGGCCGGCCTTCTCGAACGTCACCGCGCCCGCGCCCGACACCGACGGCACGTTGAAAGAGAAGGCCTGCGGCGAGCCGACGTGCGGCTGGCCGATGCGGCTGAACAGCAGTCGCAGCATCGCGTGGGCGTCGGTCGCGGTGCCGACTGTGGAGCGGGCGTTGGCGCCCATGCGCTCCTGGTCGACGATGATCGCCGGGCTCACATTCTCGAGGCGGTCGATGTCGGGGCGGCTGAGCTGCCCCATGAACTGCTGCACGAACGTCGGGTAGGTCTCGTTGATGAGCCGCTGCGACTCGTTGGCGATGGTGCCGAACACCAGCGACGACTTGCCTGACCCCGAGACGCCCGTGAACACCGTGAGCCGGCGTTTGGGGATGTCGACGTCGACCGCCTTGAGGTTGTTCTCGCGTGCCCCTCGCACGCGGATGACGTCGTGGCTGTCGGCGGTGTTCATCGAGTCTCCTTGCCTGCGCGGTCTGCGCGGTCGGCGCGGTCGGCGCGGTCGAGCCTATCGACCCCCGCCGACATGCGAAGCGGCAGACCTCAGGCCTTCTCGTTGATGCGGATGAGGTTGCCGGCAGGATCGCGGAACGCGCAGTCCCGCACGCCGTAGGGCTGGTCGGTGGGCTCCTGCAGCACGTCGGCGCCGGTGGCCTGGAGCTTCTCGAAAAGCCCGTCGAGGTCGTCCGTCGCCAGCGTCAGCGCCGCGTAGCTGCCCTTCGCGATGAGCTCCAGGACCGTCTGGCGCTCCTGGTCGGTGATCCCCGGGTCGACGGCCGGCGGGTGCAGCACGATGGAGGTCTCGGGCTGGCCCTCGGGGCCGACGGTGATCCACCTCATCCCCTCGTAGCCGACGTCGCCTCGCACCTCGAATCCGAGGGCGTCACGGTAGAACGCCAGCGCGGCGTCGGCATCGGTGTGCGGGAGGAAGGCGTAGTGAATCGTGATGTCCATGCCGTCACGCTACTGACGACGCGGCTGCGGACGCTTCTCGATTCCTGATCGGTCTGGTGATCTGCTTCGCGTGGCAGGAGGGCAGCTCGCCGACATCGGCCTGCAGCGCCCGCCGCCGGTACTCGCTCGGCGAGATGCCGACGAGTTCGGCGAAGCGCGTGCTGAACGTGCCGAGCGACGAGCACCCGACCGTGAAGCAGACCTCGGTGACGCTGAGGTCGCCGCGCCGCAGCAGCGCCATCGCGCGCTCGATGCGGCGCGTCATGAGGTACGAGTACGGCGACTCGCCGTAGGTGGCGCGGAACCGGCGGCTTAGGTGTCCGGCAGACATGTTCACGCCGCGCGCCAGCGCCTCGACATCGAGCGGCTGGGCGTACTCGCGGTCGATGCGGTCGCGCACGCTCCGCAACAGCGCGATGTCGCGCAGGCGCTGCAGGGCGGCGGGGTCGTTGGTCACGTGCGTGATGGTGTCACGTCTCGGCGGCGATGTCCACCGGGTCGGCCGGGCTGTCGGGGCCGTCCCATGAGCGCAGCGCACTGACGACGAGTCGCATCCGGCCATCGATCCGAAGCACGGTGAACAGCGTGCGGGTGCACGAGCGGCACCTCACGATGGCCGCCGTCTCGTCGATCTCGACCACGGCCTCGGCGATCGGCGCGACGGCGCCGCATCCGCCGCACACTCCGACCAGCGCCGTGGTGTCCTGCACGAACACGTCGCTCAGGATGCCGGCGATCGCATTGCCGTCGACGACGGATCGCGCGTTCGATGCCCTCACCGCGCACCCCCGAATCGCTCCGTCTTGATGCTCGCAGGCGGATGCCCCAGCCGCACGAGCGCGTCGGCGACGTGCTCAACGAACGACGTCGGCCCGCACACGAACACCTCCGGGGCGGCGTCGGCGGGCCACACCGCGTCGCCGATCACGGCGTCGTCGATACGGCCCACGCGCCCGATCCATCCGTCCGGCCCGCCGCGCGTGTACACCCACGTGAGCTCCACTCCCCCGCTGCGCGCCCGCTCCGCGAGCAGATCACGATATATCGCGTCTTGCGGCGTGCGCACCGAGTACAACAGGCGAAAAGACGGGCCGGATGCCGCATCCGCCCGCGCCCGCACCATCGCCGCCAGCGGCACGATGCCCGATCCTCCGGCGATGAGCTGCACCGGGGCGGCGCCGCCGGGTCGCCACACGAAGTAGCCGCCGAGCGGCCCCTTGACTTCGAGCTCGTCGCCGGCGCGCACCTCCTGCACGAGGTAGGGCGAGACCTCGCCGTCGGGCACCTCGTCGACGGCGAGCTCGATCGTCGTGTCGGGCCCGTAGGAGCCGAGCGAGTACGAGCGCACCGCCTGGTACCCGTCCGCGGCAGTGAGCCGGATGTCGACGTGCTGCCCCGGCTCGCTTCCCGGCCAGCCCGGCACCGACAGGCGCAGCACGCGCGCGCTCGGCGTCACAGCGGACGTCTCGATCACCTGCGCCGGCCGCCAGCCGCCGACGATCACCAGTACCGCTCCTCCGTCCACGGGTCGCCGTGCATGTTGTAGCCGTTCTGCTCCCAGAAGCCCGGCTGGTCGTGTTCGAGAAGGGTCAGCCCGCGCACCCACTTCGCGCTCTTCCAGAAGTACAGGTGCGGCACCAGCAGGCGGGCGGGGCCGCCGTGCTCGGGATCGAGCGGCTCGCCCTCGAACTCGAACGCCACCCAGGCCTTGCCGTCGAGCAAGTCCTCCAGCGGAACGTTCGTCGTGTATCCGCCGTAGGAGTGGGCCATCGCCGCCTCGGCGTCGGTCTCGACCCCTTCGAACAGGGTGTCGAGCGATACGCCGCGCCACGACGTGCCGAGTTTCGACCAGCGCGTGACGCAGTGGATGTCGGTGGCGACCTCCTCGACCGGGAGTGCCAGGAACTCGTCCCACGTCCACGACCTCAGCGCACCGGACTCGGTGCGGATCGCGAACGACCACTCGGCCCTGTCGACGCGCGGGGTCGGCCCAGCCGACAGCACGGGGAAGTCCTCGGTCAGGTACTGCCCCGGCGGCAGGCGTGGATCGCTCTCGCGTCGACGCGCCCCGAAGCCTCGTGAGAAGACCGCCATGACCACACCCCGCAATCCGAGTCTGGTCACACGCTAGCGCGCACCGGGCACGCTGGGCGAGAGCCGGTGCGACGGCGAAGAGGCGACACACCCCGGCCCCCCTCCCCCGCGCACGGAGCCAGGTCTAGAGTGAGCGCACGAGCCTTCCCAGGGAATTCCCAGAAAGAGGTAGCGCAATGGCCACGGCATCCGAAGCCGAGAAGTCCGCCGTCAACGGCATCCGCACCGCGATCGGCATCGGCGGCACGCTCGCCCTGATCGCCGGCATCCTTGTCCTCGTATGGCCTGACAAGGCGGCCGCGGTCCTGACGGTGATCCTCGCGATCTACGCAATCGCGGCCGGACTCGTCTACGCGGGCCTCGGCATCTTCACCAGACACAAGGGCGGGTGGGCGCGCGTAGGCCACATCCTGCTCGGCCTGGTATTCATCCTCGCGGGCGTCATCGCGCTGTTCAATCTCACGGTGACCACGGCGTGGCTCGCCGTGATCGTCGCGATCTTCGTCGGCATCGCGTGGATCGTCGAGGGGGTCGTGTCGCTTTCGACCCTTGGCCAGTCCGCGTCGAAGGGGTGGACGGTCTTCTTCGCGATCGTGAGCCTGATCGCGGGCATCTGGCTCGTGTTCACGCCTCTATTGGGCGCTCTCGCGCTGTGGTGGATCCTCGGCATCGCGCTCGTCGCGATCGGCATCGTCAACATCGTCCGCGCGTTCACCTTCGGCCGCAACACCTGACCGTCCTGCAACGACACAGCCCCCGCGAACTCACGATCGCGGGGGCTGTGGTCTTCTGACGACGGATGCTACGCCGGCAGCCGGCGCCGCCACCAATCGAGCACCGCGGCGAAGCGCTCGACCCGGTGCCGCGGCTGACCTGAGCGCGAGAGCTCGTGGTTCTCGCCGGGGAAGATGATCATCTCGGCGTCGACGCCCCCGCGAACGAGGGCGCTGTAGTACCGCGTGGCCTGTTCGAGCGGGCAGCGGAAGTCGAGTTCGGAGTGCAGCACCAGCGTCGGGGTGCGCACCCGGCCTGCGACCGCCATCGGGCTCTGCCGCACGATGGCCTCGGGATCGGTGCCGACGTACTCGTCGCCGAAGAACGAGCCGATGTCGCTCGTACCCTGGAACGACGTCGGGTCGAGGAATCCGCGCTCCACGATCGCGCCCGCGAAGCGGTGCTCATGGCCGATGACCCACGCCGTGAGGTATCCGCCGTACGAGCCGCCCATCACACCGACCCGCGCGCCGTCGAGCGCCGAGTCGGCCGCGATCGCCCCGTCGAGAAAGTCCATGACGTCGTGGAAGTCGCCGGTGCCCATCGCCTGACGGATGCTGCGACCGTGCGCACGCCCGTAGCCGGCGGAGCCGCGCGGGTTGCAGTAGACCACCGCGTAGCCGGCATCGACGAGCACCTGGGTCTCGTCGAACAGGTGGATCCCGTAGGACGCGTAGGGGCCGCCGTGGATCTGCAGAATGACGGGGAACGGACCGTCGCCTGCGGGCTTGGCGACCCAGCCGTGCACGGGGTAGCCGTCGCGGCCGTCGACCGTGAGCTCTGCGGGAACGACCAGCCCGGTCGCCGCGGCCCCGGCGCCGAACGACGTGAGCGCGGTCGCGCCCTGCTCGTCGACCAGCAGCAGCTCACCGTACGACCGCGGGGTCGCTGCGGCTGCGACGATGACCTCGCCCGCCGCAGCGTGTCCGGCGACCTCGAGGTCGCCGCCGAGCACTTCGGCGAGGTCGCCCGCGCGCGTGACCCGCACCAGCCGCACCCGGCCGCGCGTGCGGTCCTGCACGAGGAAGTCCTCGCCGATCGGGGTGATGTGGCTTCCGACTTCACCGAGATCGACCGTCTCGGCGTCGGTGAGGCGCGTCGGGCCGTCGGCGCCGACGATCCACAGGCCCGTTCCGGGCGCGACGAAGTCGACGCCGTCCGGCCCGAGCTCCTCGCCGAGGAACGCGATCGTGCCGTCATCGGCCACCGCGACCGCTCCGATCGACAGGTTCGCGTCGCGGCCGACGACGTCGCGCTCGCCCGAGCCGTCGACGCGGATCGCGCGCAGCGGCACGCGCAGGTCGGCGCGCACCGCCGTCAGGTCCTCGACGCAGGTCAGGATCTCGTCGCCCGCGAAGGCGATCCCGGAGTGCGAGCGGGGCCCGTCGGTGAGCTGGGTCGCCTCGGCGGCCACCGAGCGCTTCTTCGCGGGCTGGGCGCCCTCGGCGGTGACCGCGGGCGCGGGATCGTAGAAGGGCTCGGCGCCGGTGTCGGGCGCCGCTACGACGAAGACGTGCGCGGGGCGATCGGCCACATAGCCGAGTCCGTTGGCGTGCCAGCGGATGCCGGTGATGCGGCGCGGGGCCTCGGCCGCGGCATCCAGCCCCTCGACCGTGCCGTACCGGCCCTTCTCGGGCACGCGCGCGGTGAAGCCGAGCGTCAGGCCGTCAGGCGACCACGCGAGCTCCGAGACGCCGAGCGGGGCATCCGTCGCCTGCACCGGCTCGCCGCCGGATGCCGCGACCACGAAGATCTGGGCCTTGCCCTTCGCGTCGCCCCGAAGGAACGCGAGCCGGGTGCCGTCGGGTGAGACCCGCGGCGTCGAGTCGGCGGTGCCGCGGGTCAGGCGCCGGGGCGATCCGCCCGGCAGGTCGATGCGCCACAGCTGACCCACCGCGCGGTTGGCCGCCAGGTCGGGGCGCGAGGTCGCGAAGACCGCGAACGACCCGTCGGGCGCGATCGCCGGGCGACCGACAGAGATCAGCGACTCGATGTCGTGCGCGCGCATGTCACTCCGCCTGGAACGACGAGACGTCGCCGACGAGGCGGGTGTTGCCGATCGGCACCGGCTCGACCGCGGCCCGTGCGACCTCGGCCGCGAACTCCGACACGTTGTAGAGGCGGCCCGCCTCTTCGCGACGGGAGGCGATCGCGCCGGGGTTCGCGCGCTCGAGCAGCGTCGCAGTGATCGTGCCCTCGATCATGTCGCCCGAGACCACCACGAAGCCGAAGCCCTTGTCTTCGAGCGCGGGGATGCGTTCGCGCAGCGCGTCCTCGCCGGCACGCTTGGACAGCGCCACGGGCTCGTACTCGGGCATCGTCGGGGTCGTGCGGATGAAGTGTGCCTGATGGCTCGTGACGAACACGATGCGCGCCCCCTCGTTGAGCACCGGCAGCGCCGCGTCGAGCACGCCCAGCTGCGCGTCGCGGTTCAGGCGCAGCGCGTAGTCCGCGCCGAGGCCGGACTCCATGCCGCCCGAGGCGTTGAGCACGAGCACGTCGAGCCCGCCGAACGTCTTGTCGACCTCGGCGAACATCGCGGCGACCGACTCGGGGTCGGTGAGGTCGGCGCCCACCACGAGCGCCTCGACGCCGAGCTCGCGCAGCTCTGCGGCGAGCTTGTGGGCACGCGGCGCCTTGTTGCGGAAGTTGACGACGACGTTCGCGCCCGCCTCGGCGAAGTACCGGACGGTGTCGGCGCCGATACCGCGCGAGGACCCGGTGACGAGGGCGGTCTTGCCGCGCAGGGAGTCTGCGGCGAGGGGCTGAGACATGGCAGGGCTCCAGAAGATCGGATGCCGCGACAGACGCTGCCGGGCGGTCTCGACCCTATCAAGCGGCGTATGCGCCCCCGACGGCTGTTAGTGTTCAGGCAAGGCCGAGGAAGGAGGGGCGATGCTGCCCGATCTCACGCAGTACACGTGGATCGCATGGCTCGTCCTGGCGTTGGTGTTCATCATCATCGAGCTGGTGACGCTGGAGTTCACCTTCCTGATGCTCGCGGCCGGGTCGCTCATCGGCGGCCTCGGCGTGTGGCTGCTCGGCGGCCCGTGGTGGCTGCAGATCGCCGCCGCCGCCGCGGTGTCGCTCGTGCTGCTGTTCACGATCCGGCCGCTGCTGCTGCGGGCGCTTCGCCGCAGCTCGCGCCTCGTGCCCTCGAACGTCGACGCGCTGCCCGGTCTCGGCGCGCGCGTGACCCGGCGGTTCGAGCACGGCGCGGGCGAGGTCAAGCTCGACAACGGCGAGACCTGGACCGCCCAGCTCGCCGCCGGCAGCCAGAGCGCCGATCTCGACGTCGGCGACCGCGTGGTCGTCACCGCGGTGCGCGGCGCGACCGCCGAGGTCGCTCCTGCCGCCACCCCCACTCCCCCCTCGAAGGACGTGAGCGATGCCTGAGAACCTTGGGGCCTTCATCGGCCAGATCTTCATCGTCGTCCTGCTGATCGTCGTGGCGATCTTCGTGATCGTCGTGATCTTCCGATCCGTCCGGATCATCCCGCAGGCGTACGCCGGGATCGTCGAGCGCCTCGGGCGCTACCAGCGCACGCTGCAGCCCGGTCTGAACCTGCTGGTTCCCTTCATCGACCGGCTGCGCCCGCTCGTCGACATGCGCGAGCAGGTCGTGTCGTTCCCGCCGCAGCCGGTGATCACTGAGGACAACCTCGTCGTGTCGATCGACACCGTCGTGTACTTCCAGGTGACAGATGCACGGGCCGCGACGTACGAGATCGCGAACTACCTGAGCGCCGTCGAGCAGCTCACCACGACGACCCTCCGCAACGTCGTGGGCGGGCTGAACCTCGAAGAGGCGCTCACCAGCCGCGACAACATCAACGGCCAGCTGCGCGTGGTGCTCGACGAGGCGACCGGCAAGTGGGGCCTGCGCGTCTCGCGCGTCGAGCTCAAGGCGATCGACCCGCCCCACTCGATCCAGGACTCGATGGAGAAGCAGATGCGCGCCGAGCGCGACCGCCGTGCGGTGATCCTCACCGCCGAGGGTTCGAAGCAGTCGCAGATCCTCGAGGCGGAGGGCCGTCGCCAGGCTGAGATCCTCCGCGCGGAGGGCGACAAGGCGGCAGCGGTGCTGCGTGCCCAGGGCGAGGCCGAGGCCATCGAGACCGTCTTCAACGCGATCCACATCGGCAATCCCGACGACAAGCTGCTGGCATATCAGTACCTCCAGACCCTTCCGAAGATCGCCGAGAGCCCCTCCAGCAAGCTGTGGATCGTGCCGAGCGAGTTCACCAAGGCGCTCAGCGGCATCGGCGAGGCCTTCGCCGGTCGCCTCGGGGCGGACCCCGCGGCCCGTCCGCCGAGAACTCCCCGCCCCGCCTCCGCCGCGCACAGCGTCGCCGACGACCTCATCGCGCAGGCCCACCAGGCGGCGTCGGCAGCGGGCGCGATCGCGTCCGAGGCCACGGCCGGGCTTTCCGCCGGTCTGGCAGAGCCCGACGTCGAGCCGACCGACGGCCGCTGATCGAGGGAGCGCGAGAGTGCGGCATCCGTGGTTCGCGGCGTCCGGCACGCCGCGCGTGCTCGCCCACCGGGGCCTGGTGACGCCGGACGGCGCCCGCTCGGGCATCGTCGAGAACTCGCTCGCGGCCGTCGCGGCCGCGCAGGCGGCGGGAGCGGCCTACGTCGAGTCCGACTGCCACCTGACCGCCGACGGCGTGGTGGTGCTCTTCCACGACTCCGACCTGTCACGCGTGACCGGCGATCCGCGCACGGTCGCCGAGGTCACCGTCGCCGAACTCGCGAGGCTCATGGAGTCCCGCGGGGGGCTGGTCACGCTCGCGCAGGCGCTCGACGCGTTCCCGACGGTGCGCTTCAACCTCGACGTGAAGGCGACAGACGCCGCCACCCCCGTCGGCCGTGCCGTGGCGGCCTACGGCGACCGCGTGCTCATCACGAGCTTCTCAGACGACCGGCGGCGTGAGGCGATCGCGGCCGCGGCCGCCGCGGATCGAGGCATCCTGCCTGCGACCTCGGCCGGCACCGGCACGATCGCGCGGCTGCTCGGAGGCCTCGCCCTGCGCTCACAGCGGCGCGTCGCGCGCGCCCTCGAGGGCATCGACGCGCTCCAGGTCCCCGAACGGCAGCGCGGGCTGCGCATCGTCACGCCGCGCCTGATCGACGCCGCCCACCGGCACGGGGTGGAGGTGCACGTGTGGACCGTGAACGAGCCCGACGACATGCGACGGCTCGTGGGGCTCGGAGTGGACGGCATCGTCACCGACCGCGCCGACGTGGCTCTGGCCGCTCTTGCCTGACGCACCCGCAGAGCCCGCGAGGGTCGCGCAGGGCGGCTGAGCATCCACTGTGAAACCGCTCGCGAACGGGCCCGTTCGGAGTATCCGCACAGGTGGCTTCGTTATACCTGTACAGCGACGAGAGGACCACACAATGGCAGACCGCAGCCTGCGCGGCATCCGGATCGGCGCCCAGAGCCTACAGAGTGAAGAGGGCGTCGTGTTCCATGAACGCGCACAGCACACCTATACGTGCACATCGTGCGGACGTGACACCACCCTGACCTTCGCGGCGGATGCAGAGGTCCCCGCGGGGTGGGAATGCCGCACGTGCGGTGCCGAGGCGCTGCGCCGCATCGGCGACGGCGAGACGGCGACGGTGGATCACAGCGAGGACAAGATCCCGCGCACCCACTGGGACATGCTGCTCGAGCGCCGCAGCCTCTCTGAGCTCGAGGAGCTTCTCGAGGAGCGCCTCGCGTACGTGCGCGCCCGCCGTGGCGCCGGCGACGATGTCACCAAGGACTCAGACCGCATCAGCGCCTGACAGCCTGACGCGCACCCGGACTTCTCCCCAGACGCCGGTCCCCTATGAGCGGGCCGGCGTCTCGGCGTTCGGGCGACGGCTGCGCCGCCGGGCTGCCCACCCGCATCCGGCCAGCACGGCGATGCCTGCCCACGCGAGGATCCCGTTGATCCACGCACCGGCGAGCACCGCGGGCGTGAGCCCGGTGCGCAGTTCGACGTCGGTGAGCATCGCCCCGGGCTCGTCGGCCGGCAGCGCGTCGACGGTCGAGCCGTCGGGGGCGATCACCTGGCTCGTGCCGACCGTCGAGATGTTCACGACCGAGCGCCCCGTCTCGATCGCCCGCAGGCGCGCGATCGCGAGCTGCTGCAGGTTCTCGTCGGTGCCGCGGAAGTCGGCGTTGTTGGTCTGGAAGAAATACACCTGGGCGCCGTCCTGCGCGCCCTCCCAGACCAGCGCGTCGTAGATCACGTCGAAGCAGATCGCCAGGCCCGCGCGGAACCCGTCGAACGAGAAGACGGGCGAGTTCGTGCCCGGGGTGTAGTCGCGCCCGATCATGTCGATGAGGTCGGGGGCGATCGCGTGAAAGAAGTCGCGGTCGGGCACGTACTCCCCGAACGGCACGGGGTTGCGCTTGTCGTATGTCTGGGTCACGCCCTCGCCGTTCACCCACACGAACGACGTGTTGAAGAACCGGTCGCCGTCCGCGCGGATCCGGTTCGCCAGAAGCGGCGCATCCAGCTCGCGCGTGACGCGGTCGAGAGCGGATGCCGCGACCGCCGACTCCTCAGGGTCGACGTCGAGGCCACCTTCGGGCCACACCACGACGTCGACGTCGTCCGAGCCGAAGAGGGGTTCGGTCGCGTCGAACTGCGACACCAGCACCTCTCCGGCGCGGCGCTGGTCGAAGTAGCCCGCCGGGCCGTTGCCCTGCACGCTCGCCACGCGGATCGTGCCATCCGGTGTGGTCGGGAAGGCCGGCAGCGCGACGAGGGCGGCGAGGATCGCCACGACCAAGCCCAGCGGGACGACCCCCGCCCGCATGGCCCCGGTGCGCGCACGCCACGGCGTCGTGCGGACGATCTCGATGCCCGCGCCGGTGAGCCCCACGATGATGAACGACAGGCCGGACGTGCCGGTCCACGAGGCGACCTCGGCCAGCGCCGAGCCGACCTGGGTCGTGCCCACCCTCCCCCACGGGAACCCGCCGTAGGGGAATCCGCCGATCACCGCCTCGCGCGCGACCCACAGCGCCGCAACCACGGCCGGCAGCACGGTGAGCCGCGCCCAGCGGGCCGGAAGCGCGCGCGGCACCCAGCGGTAGGCGAGCGCGATGAGCAGCGCACCACCGGCCACGAACAGCGACTCCAGCACAGCCAGCGCCGCCCACGGCAGCGGACCGACCCACGCGGCCGTGAAGTCCACGTTCATCAGGTAGAACGCGAGCCCGAACACGAAGCCGACGAGAAGGGCGCCTCCCGCACGGCGGCCGATCAGCGAGACGAGCGCGAGCGCGACGGCGACGAACGCGGCCGGAGCCCACCCCACCGCAGGGAACGCGACGTCCAGCAGCAGCCCGCCCGCGATCCCGGCGAGGATGGCCGCCCACAACGGGAGGACGGGGCGGGACGAATCGGCGGGGGGCACGCAAACGAGCCTAGTTCGCCCGGACGGGGCATCCGTTCGTGAACGCCCCGCTCACACCGACGAGTAGGCGACGATCCCGCGACGCACCGCGTCGAGCGCCTTGCGTGCGGTGCCGGCGAGGGGCTGGTCGGCCACGATCGACAGCTGGTCGAGGAGGTCGATCGTCTGCTTGGCCCACCGCACGAAGTCGCCCGCCGCCAGGTCGGCCTCATCGAGCACGCGGTCAAGCGGCATGCCCCGCGCCCAGGAGTGCATCGCGAGCGCGAGACCTGCGGCGACGGGCTCCGACGCGGGCAGGCGGTGGTCCTGTTCGAGGTCGTCGAGGCGCTGCCAGAGGTCCTGCGTGCGGCTCAGCGCCTGGCGGAAGGGACCTCGGGGCAGTCCGTGCTCCCCCGGCCCCGACTCGTCGCGGCGCGGCTCGTAGACCAGGCAGCACGCCAGCGCGGCGAGGGACGGGGCATCCAGCTCGTTCCAGGTGCCCAGCCGCAGCGACTCGGCCACGAGCAGGTCGCGTTCACCGTAGATGCGGCGCATCGTGCGCCCGGCGGGGGTCAGGGTCGTGGTGCCGGCGTCGTCGACGCGCACGTAGTCGAGCGCTGCGAGCACCTCGACGATCCGGTCGAAGATGCGCGCGACGGTGCCCGTGCGGGTCGCGATCTGCTGGCGCAGGCGATCGATCTGGCGCTGCAGCTTCCAGTAGCGCTCGCCCCAGCGCGCGTGGTGCTCGCGATCGGGGCACTGGTGGCACGGATGCCGCTGCATGCGCCTGCGCAGCGACGAGAGCTCGCGCTGGCGCTTCTCGCGCGTGGCTCGCGAGGCCGTCGCATCCTTGCGGTTGAGCTTCTCGAGGTCGCTCAGGTCGCGACGGATGCCCGAGTACTCGGCGAAATCGCCCCGGTCGCACGTCATCGCCTTCGCGTAGCCGGCGAGCGTCTCTTCGTACTCGCGCACCTGGCGGGCAAGGCCCACGACGGCCCGGTCGGCCTGGAACTGTGCGAACGATGACTCCAGGATCTCGCGGGCGCGTCCCCGCCCGAACTGGTCGATGAGGTTGACGGCCATGTTGTACGTCGGCCGGAAGCTCGAATTGAGCGGGTAGGTGCGCCGCGACGCGAGGGCGGCCACCGCCTGCGGGTCGAGTCCTTCGGTCCACTGCACGACCGCGTGGCCTTCGACGTCGATGCCGCGCCGCCCCGCGCGGCCGGTGAGCTGCGTGTACTCCCCCGACGTGATCGCCACACGCGCCTCGCCGTTGAACTTCTCGAGTTTCTCGAGCACGACGGTGCGCGCGGGCATGTTGATGCCGAGGGCGAGCGTCTCGGTGGCGAACACGACCTTCACGAGCTTGCGCTGGAAGAGCTCCTCGACCACCTCTTTGAACGCCGGCAGGAGTCCGGCGTGGTGCGAGGCGACTCCGCGCTCGAGGTTGTCGAGCCACTGGTAGTACCCGAGCACGGCGAGGTCCTCGTCGAGGAGGGTCCGCGTGCGCTCCTCGACGATCGCGCGGATCTCGCGCCGTTCGTCGACCGTGGTGAGTCGCAGTCCCGATCGGCGCACCTGGGTGACCGCCGAATCGCAGCCGGCACGGCTGAAGATGAAGAAGATCGCCGGGAGCAGGTTCGCCCGCCCCAGCAGATCGACGACCTCGGGGCGGTCCAGGCGCTCGATGCGCCGCACGTTCGCCGAGCGCACGGGTCGTGTGCTGCCCTTGTGCGGGCGGCGGCGGGCGGCGTCGTACCCTGCGTTGCGTGCGCTGGCGGATGCCTGGGCCCGGCGGTTCCCCTCGTAGTTGGCGCCCTTCACCGAGCGGATGCGCATGAGCTCCTGGTTGACCTGCGCGGTCGCGACCCCGGCGCGATCGTCGAAGAGCGGCAGGAGGTCGCCCCGCACGAGCACGTGCTGCTCCAGCGGCACGGGCCGCGTCTCGGACACGATCACCTCGGTGTCGCCGCGCACCGTGTCGAGCCAGTCGCCGAACTCCTCGGCGTTGGACACGGTCGCCGACAGCGACACGAGCCGCACCGAGCGCGGAAGGTGGATGATGATCTCCTCCCACACCGCCCCACGGAAACGGTCGGCGAGGTAGTGCACCTCGTCCATCACGACGTGGCGCAGGCCCCGAAGGGCGGGCGAGTCCGCGTACAGCATGTTGCGCAGCACCTCGGTGGTCATCACCACGATGCGCGCGTTGCCGTTGATGTTGGTGTCGCCGGTGAGCAGCCCCACCTGGTCGGGGCCGTAGGCGTCCTGCAGTTCGCGGAACTTCTGGTTCGAGAGGGCCTTGATGGGGGTCGTGTAGAACGCCTTATCCGCTTCTTCGCGCATGGCGAGGTGGACGGCGAACTCGCCCACGATGGTCTTGCCGGCGCCCGTGGGCGCCGCCACGAGCACGCTCCGGCCCTCTTCGAGCGCTCGGCACGCCTCGATCTGGAACGGGTCCAGGGTGAACCGCTGCAACGCCGCGAACCCGGCCGTGATCGGGTGGCGTCTGTCCGACTCGGCCGACGCGCGCGCCTGCGCGTAGCGCTCAGCCGGATCGGGGTCGGTCACACGGCTCCCTCGGGCGGCAGGAACTGTGCCTCTCGCTTGGCCTTGCGTCGGTCGAAGATCATCGACAGGCCGGCGGCGGCGAAGAACAGCACGACGAGGATGCCGGCCAGCAGCAGCATGCTGACGATGTCGGCGGCGGGTGTGGCCAGCGCGGCGAAGACCGTCGCGATCAGGATCGCCACTCGCCAGCCCTTGAGGATGCCCCTGCCCGAGATGATGCCCGCGAGGTTCAGCGCCACGAGGAACACCGGCAGCACGAACGAGACCCCGACGATCACGAGCAGCTTGAAGACGAAGTCGTAGTAGAAGAGCGCGTCGTAGAACTGCGCGGCGCCCTTGGGAAGGAACTGCGCCATCAGCTCGACGATGTGCGGCATGATGAGCAGCCCCGCATAGCATCCGGCGAAGAACAGCGGAATCGCCGCGGCGACGAACCCGATCGTGTACCGGATCTCTTTGCGGGTGAGCCCCGGCATGACGAATGCCCAGATCTGCCAGATCCAGACGGGCGCCGAGATCAGGATGCCGATCGCGAACGAGATGCGCAGGCGCATGTCGAAGGGACCGGTGACCGTCGCGTACATGAACTCGATCCGGCCCGCATCTCCCCGGCTCTCCGCCACAAGCCGGATCGGCTCGGTGATCACGTGCAGGATCGGATCGGTGACGAAGAACGCCGCCACCATGCCCACGACCAGCGCGAGCGCGGCGATCACGAGGCGCTTGCGCAGTTCGACCAGGTGCTGGCCGAGCGACATGCGCTTTTCGCGCCGTGGGGCGTCCGTCTCATCCACGCGCGCGGGTCCCGCGGTCACCACCGCGGTGTCAGGGCTTGGACTCGGCGCTTCCGCCCGAGTCGGTGGTGCGCACGTCGTCGGTCGGAGCCTGAACGGATGCCGACGTGCTGCCGTTCGGTGCGGTTGTCGTCTCGGGAGCTGCGTTCTCGTCCTTCATCGCCTTCATCTCGCCCTTGAAGACGCGAGCGGACTGACCCATGCTCTTGGCGAGCGCCGGGAGCTTGGCCGCACCGAAGAGGAGAAGGATCACGGCGAGGATGACGAGCAAGTGCCACCCGGTGAGGCCTTGGGGCATGTGTGTGTCCTTTCGGGGGTCCGCTGACAGTGTAACGCGCGCACACCCCGACCGAGCGGTATGCGCCACCGCGAACGGGCTCGGCGGCGAGCGGCTCAGTGGTACTGGTCGAGGGCGGCCTGCGCCCACGAGCGCACGGCGCGCCGTGCGCCCTCGGGCGCCAGCACCTCGACGAGGCCCGCCCGGCGCGTGGCGAGGCGCTTCAGGCTCTGCTCGTCGGCGATGCGCATGGTCGCCACCGACTCGTCGCCGTCGGTCTGCACGCGGGCCCGGTCGAGATAGTCGCCGAGAAGAGGGGCGACCGGTGCCGGAAACCGCACCCGCGCGATGATGTCGCCCTTGCCCTCCTCGAACCAGTCGGGCACGCGCTCCTCGCCGTGGGTGATCGGCAGGTCGGTGAGCTCGAGGTCGCTGACGCGATCGAGGTGGAAGGTGCGCATGGCCTCGCGCAGGTGGCACCAGCCCTGCAGGTACCACTCGCCGCCGGCGATGTGCACCTTCACCGGGTCGACGGTGCGCGTCGTTGCCGCGGCATCCGGAGCCTTGTACGTGAACGAGACCGCCACGCCCTGCCGCACCGCCTTCGCGACCGCGTCGCGGACGGCGTCGACCGGCGCCGGCGCGAGAATCACCTCGGCGGGCGTCTCGGTGACCCCGCGCGCGAGCTTGCGCAGCAGCCCCGTGAACAGCTCGGTGTCGCCGACGCCCGGGATCGACCGCGCGAGCTGCAGGCCGGTGAGCAGGGCCGCAGCCTCACGCGCGGTGAGCCGAGGGGCGCGCTCAAGGCCGACCGTGTGCGTGATCACGATGAGCTCGCGCTCGTCGAGCAGATCCCAGTCGATGTCGAACAGGTCGTTCGGCATCGACCAGTAGCCGCCGTCGCCGGGAAGGCCGATCATCGGCAGCTTCTCGACCATGTCGCGCATCTGCCGCGGGGTCACGTCGAACTCTCGTGCCGCGTCGGCGATCGAGACCTCGCCCTTCGAGACGAGGTAGGGCACCAGCTGCAGCATGAGGGCGGTGCGATCGGTCGCGACGAGCGGCTGCGCGCGGCGGGTCATGCGGTTGCCCCGTCGGATGCCGCGTGCGCCGCGACGGCCGCCCCAAGGCGGGCGATCACCGCCGCGCGCAGGCTCTCGGGCTCCACCACGCGCACCTCGGGGCCGTACGACGCGAGCTCGTCGGCGAAGATGTGCTCGTCGACGTAGTTGACGTGGATTCCCTGCTCGGCCCGGCTCGCGCGGCGGCTGAGGCGCAGCGCCGCCTCGGTCCCGGGGTTGACCTCGAGCAGCGCCCGGTTGCGTGCGGCGACCTCGTTCAGTCCTGCCAGCGCGCGCTCACCCGCTCCGGCGCGCAGCTCGCGATCGAAGCGCTCCCGAGTCAGGGCGACGTCGCCGACGATGCGCGAAAGCAGGAACGTGCGCTCGGCGCCGGCATCGAGATCGTTGCAGAACACGTGCCAGCGTGACTCGAAGTCCACGAGCGCGAGCGGCTGCACCCGACGCAGGCGCGGGGCATCCTCCCCCGGCTTGAGGTACCGGAAGGTCGCCACGCGTGAGAGCTCGATCGCCTGCTGCAGGGGGGCGAACGAGCTCTCACGCACGCTGATGCGCGGGGTGTAGCCGATGATCGGCTCGTCGACGGCGATGCCGAGGGCGCGGATCTTGCGCAGGCCGCTGCGCGCGTCGGCCGACAGGGAGCTCTCGCCCCACACGCCGCCGGCGAGGTTCAGCAGCGCCAGCTCGGCCGGCGAGAACTCGATGTCGGCCGGCAGCTGGTACTCCGTCGAGGGCACGCGGTAGCGCGCGTCGCGCAGATCGTCGGGATCGGCGAAGTCGCCGATCGTCTCGATGGGGACCCCGAGACCGCGCAGGCTCTCTTTGTCGCGCTCGAACATCTTCTCGAGCGCGTCCTTGGACGCACCCGCCTCGGACTGCTCGCGATAGCCGGCGACCGAGGTCAGGATGGTGTCCTTCGTGAGGCCGACGTCGGTCGCCATCAAGGCGACGACGAGGTTCAGCATCCGCTCGTCGGGCGGGCTCTTCACCGCAGCTCTGGCAGACACCCCCTCATCTTAGGAGCCGACCCGGGGGCGGCGGGCGACGGCGCGCACGCGCCGCTCAGGAGGCAGGCCGAACGTCGATTCCGAGGATGTCTACGACGAACACGAGCGTCGATCCGGGCTCGACGCCGCTCGCGCCCCGATCGCCGTAGCCGAGGTCGGGCGGCACGACGACGAGGATCTGCGACCCGACCGTCTTGCCCTGCAGCGCCTGCGCGAGGCCGGGAACGAGCGCGTCGAACGTGGTCGACGCCGGCTCGCTGTCCCACGTCGTATGGAAGACCTCGCGGTCGGCCCAGGTGATGCCCGTGTAGTGCATGCGCACCAGCGAGTCGGCCGTGAGGGGCTCGCCGTCACCCTTCTTGATGGTCTGCACGACGAGATCCGACGGCGGCGCGCCGTCGGGGATGATCACGCCGGGGCGTCCGTCGGGAGCGCGCACCACGGTCGGCACGCCACGGTCGCTGTTGAACTGGTCGGCGCCGTCGGCCCTGGCGAGGTGCACCTTGCGCACGTCGACGACGACGATCGCCGAGTCGTTCCCGGCGACGCCGAGGCTGGGCGCCGCCTCGGGCGCGATGCCCCCCGGCGGGAGGGCCGCGACGATGCGCGAGCCCTCGGCGGCGCACTGCACGATGTCACCGATCTGCGGGAACGTCTGCTCCCACCGTGAGATCTGCACCGCGCGCGACAGGTCGCCGTCGTAGGGGGTCGACACGATCCGCTCACCGGTCGTCGCGCTGACGAGCGAGACGTCGAGCACGGCGACCTGCGCGCTCGTGGTGATCACGTTGCCGTCGCCGGCCACGACCTCCTCGACCTGCAGGTCGTCGGTGTGGAACGGCGTGTAGACCTTCACCTTCGGCGTCGCATCGGTGTCGCCGGTCACCGTGATGAGATCCATCACGGCCGGATCGGCCGCGGGACGCGGGCAGGCGGCCGAGCCGGAGGCGGAGCAGCCGGTCAGCGAGGCGGCGGCGAGGGCGATGACCGAGAGGACGACGACGGGGATCTTGCGCACCGGAACAGTCTAGGCACCTTCGCGGCGCGCTCTTCGCGCGGCTACGGCCGAGCAGGCTCCTGACCGGTCGATCCCGCGGCCGCCTGGCGCGCCCCCTCCGCGGCGCGCTGCGCCTCGCGCACGCGCTTGCGCAGGTTCTTGTCGGTGATCTGCCGGTCTCCGACCGCACCCGGCGTCCACAGTTCGACGTCCTCGTCGCCGTAGCTCGACTTGGACGCGCGGCGCTTGACCTCGGGCGCCACCGCACCCGGGGCGAGCCGGCGAGCCCACAGCAGGAAGCCCGTGTGCGCGACCATGCGGTGGTCGGGGCGAACCGCCAGCCCTTCGACGTGCCACCCGCGCACCATCGTCTCGCTCGCCTCGGGGTCGGTGAACAGGCCGGTGCCGCGGATGTACTCGGCGACCCGGCTGAGCTGCGTGGCGGTGGCGATGTAGCACAGCACGACGCCGCCCGGCGTGAGCGCGTCGGCGACCACGTCGATGCACTCCCACGGCGCGAGCATGTCGAGAATGACGCGGTCGACGGATGACGCGGCCACGGTGTCGGGAAGCGCCTCGACGAGATCGCCCACGACGACGTCCCAGTTGCCGGGCCGCCCCCCGAGGAAGGTCTCGACATTGGCCTGCGCGACGTCGGCGAAGTCGCTGCGACGCTCGAACGAGATGAGCCGCCCCGACGACCCGGTCGCGCGCAGCAGCCACAGCGACAGCGCACCCGAGCCGACACCCGCCTCGACGACGGTGGCGCCCGGGAAGACGTCCGCCTCGGCGAGGATCTGCGCGGCGTCCTTCGGGTAGACGATGGCCGCGCCGCGAGGCATCGACATCACGAAGTCGCGCAGCAGCGGGCGCAGCGCCAGATACTCATGACCGCCGCTGTTGGGCACGACCGAGCCGTCCGGAAGGCCGATCAGCTGCTCGTGACGCAGCACGCCGTGATGGGTGTGCAGCTCGCCGCCGGTGCGCAGCGTGACGGTGTGCAGGCGCCCCTTGGGGCCGGTGAGCTGCACACGATCGCCGATGCGGAACGGGCCGCTCGGACGCAGCGCGTCACCCGCCGAAGCGGCGGCGGGGGCGGCATCCGTCTCGATGCCGGCGTCGGTCACGGGCTGGTCGGTCATGCGGTTGCTCCCTTGAAGTGCGCGCCGTGCAGCACGGCGATGTCGTCCGCGGTGCGGCCGGCGAGCGTCGGCCACAGCGCGTGCGCGCCGGTGCCTTCGAGGCTGATGAAGTTCGGGATGCCGAGCACAGTCGAGCCGGCCGCGACCGCCGAGCGGGCGCCGTTGGGCGAGTCCTCGATCGCGACGGTGTCGGCGGGCTGAACGCCCAGCGCCTCGCAGGCCTGCAGATACGGATCCGGGAACGGCTTCGGTCGCGTCGCGTCGTCGCCCGCGATGATCAGGTCGAACGCGTCGAACTCGATGAGGTCGACGACCGACCGCGCCATCCGCCGCATCGACATCGTCACCAGCGCCGTCTTCACGCCCGCCGCGCGCAGACTCGCGAGCAGCTCCTGCGCACCCGGCCGGAACGGGACGCCCTTCGCGGCGAGCTGCTCCATGACGTCGTTGGTGAGCCGGTCGACGATCTCGTCGATGGCAAGACGCACGCCTTCGTCCTGGAAGATGCGCGCCGTGTCCTCGAGGCCGAGGCCGACCAGTCGCAGGGCCTGCTCGTGCGACCACGAGCCGCCGAAGCTTTCGATCAGGGGCGTCTCGGCGGCCATCCAGAAGGGCTCGGTGTCGACGAGGGTGCCGTCCATGTCCCACAGGACGGCGGCGGGAAGACGGGGGCTCATCGATCAATCGTACCGAGCGCCGTGTGCGAGCCGGTCGGGCGTCGCGGGCGCGGATGCCGTTGGCGGAGCCTATCCTGGAACAACCGGCGGCGACGCGCCGCGGTGGAGGAGGTCGCGTGGACGGACTGGGACGCCGAGTGCTCGTCGCCGCGTTCGACGGCTGGAACGACGCCGGCGAGGCAGCATCGTCCGCGGTCGCGCAGCTGCGTACATCCGGTTCGTACGAGCCGGTGTACTCGGTCGACCCCGAGCTGTACTTCGACTACCAGTACACCCGGCCGCAGATCGAGGCCGACGGCGAGGGGCGGCGCTGGCTGCGCTGGCCCGAGACCACGATCCTCCGTCCGAGGAAGGCGGGCCGTGGCACCGAGCTGTGGCTGCTCACCGGAGTCGAGCCGGCACGCGCGTGGCAGTCGTTCGCGAGCGAGCTCATCGACATCGCGCTGCGCGAAGACGTCACCGGCTTCGTGAGTCTCGGGTCGATGATGTCGGATGTCCCCCACACGAGACCGATCTCGGTCTTCGCCGGCAGCGAGAACGAGGCGGTGCGCCAGGCGCTGAGCCTCGAGCGCAGCACCTACGAGGGTCCGGTCGGCATCCTGAGCGTGCTGGGCGATGCGGCCGATCGGGTCGGCATCGCCTCGGCGAGCCTGTGGGCGAGCGTGCCGCACTACGTCGCCGGCCACACCCCCTCGCCCAAGGCATCGCTCGCGCTGCTGGACCGGCTCGAGGAGCTCACCGGCGCGTCCGTCAATCGCGGAGACCTCGCGACCGAGGCGATCGCGTGGGAGGCCTCCATCGACGCGGCCGCGGCCGACGACGACGAGATGACCGAGTACATCCGCCAGTTGGAGCACACCCGCGACACGTGGGACTCCCCCGAGGCCTCCGGCGACGCGATCGCACAGGAGTTCGAGCGCTACCTGCGTCACGGCGGCGACGGCCCGACCAAGCCCGGCCGCGACGACCCGCCGCGCCGCTGACCGCACGCCTCGGCGGGCGGGCATCCGTCACCGGATCAGGGTGACCTCACGAGCGCGTGCGAACGCGCGTGCCGCCGGCCCACCCCGGTGAGACCACGGGATCTCGAGACAGCGCGGGGCCGAAGACGGGGGCGGATGCCGCGTCAGTAGGACTCGAGAACGCCCATGCTCAGCAGCACGAGCAGGGCCGTGCCGAGCGCCACACGGTAGACGACGAACGGCAGGAAGCTGTGCTTGGAGATCCAGCTCATGAAGAACGCGATCACGCCGAGCGCCACGACGAACGCGACGCCGGTGGCGACCGCGGTCTCGGCGAGGGTGAACACCCCCGGCTCGTCCCAGTTCTTGAACAGCTGGTAGAAGCCGCTGCCCAGCACCGCCGGGATCGCGAGGAGGAACGCGTACCGCGCCGCGGCTGAGCGCTCATAGCCCATCAGCAGACCCGCGGTGATCGTGCCGCCAGAGCGCGAGACTCCCGGGATCAGCGCGAGGGACTGCGCGAGGCCGTAGACGACGCCGTGACCGAGGGTCAGGTCTTCGAGCTTGCGGCGCTTGGCCCCGATGTGGTCGGCGATTCCGAGCAGCACGCCGAAGAAGATCAGCATGCCGGCGACCAGGTACAGCGAGCGGAACGTCGTCTCGATCTGGTCCTGGAACAGCAGCCCCAGCACGACGATCGGGATGCTGCCGACGATGATCAGCCAGCCCATGCGCGCGTCGGGGTCGTTGCGCGGGATGCGGCCGAAGAGCGCCTTGAACCAGTGGCCGATGATGCGGACGATGTCGCGCCAGAAGAACAGCACCACGGCAGCCTCGGTGCCGATCTGCGTGATCGCGGTGAACGCGGCGCCCGGATCCTGTGCGCCGGGCAGGAACTCGCCCAGGATGCGCAGGTGGGCGCTCGAAGACACCGGCAGGAACTCGGTCAGACCCTGGACGATCCCGAGGATGATCGCCTCGAACAGATGCAGCATGCACGCCTCTCGGTGCGGGATGCCGCGGGAGCGGCATCCGTCGTGTTGTCTTTCGCGCCCAGGTCAGTACGCGCGCAGAAGGTCGGTCAGCACAGTCTGGCCGAACACGAGCGCGTCGATCGGCACTCGCTCGTCGACGCCGTGGAACATGCCCGTGAAATCGAGTCCCTCGGGAAGCCGCAGGGGCGCGAAGCCGAAGCCGGCGATGCCCAGCTGCGAGAGCGCCTTGTTGTCGGTGCCGCCGCCCATGAGGTACGGGATGACCGGGACGCCGGGGTCGTGCCGGCCGAGCGCGGCGACCATCGACTCGACCAGGGCGCCCTCGAACGGCACCTCGAGCCCGACGTCCTTGACGACGACCTCGATCTCGATGTCGTCGCCGACGATGCGCCGGATGTCGGCCATCGCGGCCTCCTCGGTGCCGGGCAGCACCCGCACGTCGATGAGCGCCTCGGCGCGATCGGGGATGACGTTGTGCTTGTAGCCGGCGCTGAGGCCGGTCGGGTTGGTGGTGGTCCGCAGGGTCGAGCGGATGAATCCGGATGCCGCGCCCGTGGCGGCTGCGACCGCGTCGGGGTCGTCGGCGGCGACGCCGGTCAGAGCCGACAGGCCCGCCAGAAGCTGTCTTGTCGTGTCGGTGAGCCGGATCGGCCACTCGGTGCGCCCGAGGGCCGCCACGGCCTCAGCGAGGCGCGTGACGGCGTTCTGACGGTGGTACGAGCTGCCGTGGGCGGCGCGGCCGCGCGCGATGAGCTTGATCCAGATGAGAGCCTTCTCGCCGGTCTGCAGCAGGTACGCGCGGCGCCCGCCGACGCTGATCGAATAGCCGCCGACCTCGCTGATCGCCTCGGTCGCCCCCTCGAACCACTCCGGGCGGTCCTTCACCACGAGGGTCGAGCCCTCGACGCCGCCGTTCTCCTCGTCGGCGAAGAACGTCAGGATGAGGTCGCGCTCGGGCTGCTGTCCCGCACGCAGGATGCCGCCGACCGCCGTGAGGATCATGGCGTCCATGTCCTTCATGTCGACCGCGCCACGGCCCCACAGCATGCCGTCGCGGACGACGCCTTCGAACGGGTCGACGCTCCAGTCCTCGGCGATCGCGGGAACGACGTCGAGGTGGCCGTGCACCACCAGGGCGGGCTTGGTCCGGTCGCGGCCGGGGACTCGGGCCGACACGTTGGTGCGGCGCTCGATCGGCTCGTAGTACTGCGGGCTCAGCCCGAGCGACTCGAGATACGCGCCGACGTACTCGGCGGCCTCGCGCTCGCCCTTCGAGCGGCCGCCTCCGTAGTTGGTGGTGTCGAAGCGGATCAGATCGCGCGCGACGGCGGCGACCTCGGGCAGCGATGCGTCAGCGGTCATGCGATGCGGGTCCACCTCTCGTTCGCGGACTCCGCGAAGGAGCCCGGGGACGAAGAAGGCCCCGTCACCGGGGCCTTCTTCGTGTCACGCCTTGCGGCGCGCACTGTGCGCGAGGGGGGACTTGAACCCCCACGCCCTATACGGGCACTAGCACCTCAAGCTAGCGCGTCTACCTATTCCGCCACCCGCGCAGGTGGAGCTTTTCGGTTTCGCAACCGAGGAATGACACTATCACGATCCTGAACTCGAACCGAATCGACGGTGCATCCCGGGCGGTTCCCGCTCAGCCCATCGTGACGCCGAACACCAGGCCCAGCACGTACGTGATCGCGGCGGCGCCGTAGCCGATCGCCAGCTGCCGCAGCGCCCGGCGCAGCGGCGGGGCGCCGGACAGCAGACCCACAGTCGCGCCGGTGAGCAGGAGCGAGATCCCGACGAGAACGAGCGCCGCCACAACGGCCGCCAGCCCAGACAGGCCGACCATCCACGGCAGCACCGGGATGATCGCGCCGGAGGCGAAGAACAGAAAGCTCGACACCGCCGCACCCCACGCCTGGCCCACCACCTCGTGGTCCTCGGTCGTGCGGATGGGACCGGTGAGGGCGGGGAGGTCGTCGAGCCCGTGCGCGGCCTCGATCATGCGGCGGGCGCGGGCTGCGGCATCCGTCCCGCTCATCCCACGCGTGCGGTAGACCAGGGCGAGCTCGTTCGCATCCAGATCGAGGTGCAAGAGCGCGTCGCCGCCGTGGTCGTTCGGGTCGGTGGCGGCGAGCAGTTCACGCTGCGAGCGCACCGACACGAACTCGCCCGCACCCATCGACAGCGCACCCGCGAGCAGGCCCGCGAGGCCGCTGAACAGCACGAAGTGCGGGGCGACGCCGGTCGCCCCGATACCCAGCACGAGTGCGAGGTTGGACACGAGCCCGTCGTTGGCGCCGAACACGGCCGCGCGGAAGCTGCCCGACAGGCGCCGGCGTCCGCGAGCGGCAAGCCCGCGGACGACCTCGGAATGGATCTTCTCATCGGCGGCCATCGCGGGCGTCGCGTACGGCTCGTCGTCGTAGGGCGAGCGGGTCTCGGCCTGCTGGGCGAGCGCGAGCACGAAGAGCCAGCCGAAGTGCTTCGCCATCCACCCGAGGGTCGTCGTGCCCACGCCCGGGCGTGGCAGCCGCACGGGCTCGCCGCCGAGGAGCGCGAGCCAGTGCGCGGCGTGGCGGTCTTCGGCCTCGGCGAGCGCGGTGAGGATCTCGCGCTCCTCGCCCTCGCGGCGCTTGGCGAGCTCGCGGTACAGGCGCGCCTCGGCGCGCTCGTCCACGAGCAAGCGCGCCCAGCGGCGTCGGTCGCGAGCGGTGGGCGTGGGGGCGGCGGCGGGGACGGACGCGGCGAGCGCGGTCACGAGACCTCCTGATGAAGGGGTGCTGGGGATGCCACAACCGTAGTCGCGGGGCGGCTCGAAATCCGCGGAATCCCGCGGATTGACAGCATTTCGGGGCTCCGAACCGCCGCTCGGCGCGGGTTCCTCGTCCGTCACCGCGAGCGCGGCGCGCAGACCCTGCTCGCCCTGCCTCATGACCGACGCGTGCGCGCGTTCGAACACCGGGCGCAGTGCGAAGGCGGTCGCGTTCATCCAGCGCCGCTCGGTCGAGACCTCCCAGCCGATCGTGACGATCGTGCCGCCGGGCACGGCCACGAGCCGGATGCGGCCGCGCCCCCGCAGGTCGCCCGTGCTGGCGGCGGCGATCTCGCGCGGCGGGTCGAGCTCGGTGATCCGCAGCCGCACGCGCAGGCGGTAGCCGAGGGGGCTGCGCACCGACAGCGTGACCCACTCCCCCGGGGCCACGCGCGCGGGCGGGCCGGTCACGCTGACGGCGGGCCACCACGTGAGACCCCCGCGTCCGGATGCCTCGGGGCGGAGCATCCGCTCGAGCGCGGCCCATGTGCGCTGAAGGCCGGCATCGACGTGCCAGCGCGAGACGAACGAGTAGGCGGCGCCCATGCCGGGAGTCTACGAGCGGCGCCTCGGGTCTCACGCGCGAACGCGGGAGCGCAGCACGTCGATGCGGGACTGCAGCTGCGCGACGGTCGCCTGCGCGACGGCGGGACCGCCGCAGATGCGCCGCAGCTCGGCGTGCACCGAGCCGTGCGCCTCGCCGGACTGCCGCGCGTAGAGCCCGACCAGGCTGTTGAGCAGCTGCCGCTGCTCCTTCAGGGTGCGGTGCAGCGCCTGCGGCGGCGCCTGCTCGCCGAGCGACTCGCCATGGGCCTCGCGCGCCTCGCGGGCCGAGCGGAGCCTGCCCTGGCGCGCCTGCCGCTGCATGAGCAGCTCGTGCACGTGCTCGGGCTCGAGGAGCCCGGGAAGCCCCAGGAACTCCTCCTCCTCGGGCGTGCCGGGAACGGCGAGCTGACCGAACTCCTTGCCGTCGAACAGCACGCGGTCGAAGTGCGCGGCCGAGCCGAGGGCCTGGTACGCGAACTCCGCGGTGAGGGCGTCGGATGCCTTGTCCTCGCGCTCGGCCGCGTTCATGAGGTCTTCTTCGGCGTCCCACTCGTCGCCGTCGGACTCTCGGTCGAGCGCATGGTCGCGCTGGCGTTCGAGCTCGTTGGCAAGGGCGAGCAGCTGCGGCACGTTCGGCAGGAACACGCTCGCCGTCTCGCCGCGCCGGCGCGCGCGCACGAAGCGGCCGATCGCCTGCGCGAAGAACAGCGGCGTCGAGGCGCTGGTGGCATACACCCCGACGGCGAGGCGCGGCACGTCCACCCCCTCGGACACCATGCGCACCGCGACCATCCAGCGCGAGGTCGACTGCGCGAACTCCTCGATGCGCGATGAGGCCTCCGCCTCGTCGGACAGCACCACGGTGGGCGGCTCGCCGGTGACCTCGCGCAGGATGTCGGCGTAGGCGCGTGCGGCGGTCTGGTCGGTGGCGATCACGAGACCGCCGGCATCCGGAACCTGCTCGCGCACCTCGGTGAGCCGGCGGTCCGCCGACCGCAGCACCGCGGGTATCCAATCCCCCGCGGGGTCGAGGGCCGTGCGCCACGCCTGCGACGTGACGTCCTTGGTGTTGTCCTGCCCGAGCTGGGCCTGCATCTCGTCGCCGGTCTTCGTGCGCCACCGCATCGAGCCCGCGTACACGAGGAACATCACCGGGCGCACGACGCCGTCTTCGAGCGCCCGGCGGTACCCGTAGCTGTAGTCCGTGCGCGAGACGCGGACGCCCTTGTCATCGGGGTGGTACTCGACGAACGGGATCGGAGCCGTGTCGCTGCGAAACGGCGTGCCCGACAGCAGCAGCCGGCGCGTGGCGCGCGCGTAGGCCTCGCGCAGCGCGTCGCCCCAGCTGAGGGCGTCGCCGCCGTGGTGCACCTCGTCGAGGATCACGAGGGTGCGCTTGTCGAGCACGAGCCGCTGGTGGACGGATGCCTTCACCGCCACCTGCGCGTACGTCACCGCGACGCCGTGGTAATGCCTCGCGGGGGCGAAGTGGCGATTCGAGAAGGCGGGGTCGAGGCGAATCGACGCGCGGGCCGCGGCATCGGCCCACTGGGTCTTCAGGTGCTCGGTGGGAGCGACCACGACGATGCGTTCGATGATGCGACGCCGCAGCAGCTCGCTCGCGAGACGCAGCGCGAAGGTCGTCTTTCCGGCGCCGGGGGTGGCCGCGGCGAGGAAGTCGCGCGGACCGCCGCCCACCCCGTCGGGACCGTCGAGCGAGAAGTACACGTCGAGCGCCTCGGCCTGCCACGCGCGCAGGCGCTGCGCGGTGCCCCACGGCGCGCGCTGCGGGTAGGTGGGAGAGAGGTGCTCGGCGGCGAAGGAGCCCAGATGCCGCTCGCGCCCGGCGCCCTCGTCCCCGCCCGGCCCGGCGGGCGCCCAGCCGGGCCCCTGCGCCTCGTCGAGCAGCGAAGCCTCGTCTTGCATCCGGCCGCACTCCCCTCGCCTCGAGACAACGAGTCACCACGATAGACGAGGCCGGCGACGTCGCTGTGCAGGTCGCCGGGCGGGCGTAATGTCATAAGGCCACCACACGAGGAAGCCACATGCAGAGCAGAGACGATCGCCGCACCCCTTACGTCCCGAACGCCGGGCCGCACCCCTGGCGTCGCTACGTCGCGATCGGCGACTCGTTCACCGAGGGCATCGGCGACCCGATCGCCGGCGCCGAGGGCGAGCACCGGGGCTGGGCTGACCGGGTCGCCGAGGTGCTCGCCGCGCAGGTCGACGACTTCGCGTACGCGAACCTCGCGGTGCGAGGCAAGCTCATCCAGCAGATCGTCGATGACCAGATCGCGCCGGCTCTCGCGCTGAGCCCCGACCTCATCACCTTCTCGGCCGGCGGCAACGACGTGATCCGCCCCGGCTCCGACCCCGACTCGGTCGCCCAGTTGTTCGAAGACGCCGTGGTGCGCCTGTCTTCGACCGGTGCCACGGTCGTCGTCTTCACAGGGATCGACACGAACTTCACGCCGGTGTTCCGCGGCATCCGCGGCAAGGTCGCGATCTACAACGAGAACATCCGCGCCATCGCCGACCGCTACGACTGCATCGTCGCCGACCAGTGGTCGCTCAAAGAGGTGCAGGACATGCGCTTCTTCGACGACGACCGCCTGCACTACAACGCGCTCGGCCACCACGAGGTGGCCCGCATGGTGCTGCGCGCGCTCAACGTGCCGAACGACCTGCAGCCCATGCAGCCCGACCCCCTCCCCGCGCGCACGTGGCGCGAAGCGCGCGCCGTCGACCTGGTGTGGGCGCGCGAGTACCTCGTTCCGTGGGTGTTGCGGCGCCTGCGGCACCAGTCCTCGGGCGACAACATCACCGCCAAGCGCCCGGACCCGCTGCCGGTCGTGACGCTGGCTCCGGGGCAGGATTCTTCCGCTGCGCGCGGCGAGCAGGTCTGACGGCCCCGCCGGTCAGCGCCGGCGCAGCTCCCACAGGGCCACGGCCGAGGCCGCCGCGACGTTGAGCGAGTCCACTCCCCCGGTCATCGGGATCGTCACGATGGTGTCGGCGGCGGCCAGAGCCGCGCGGCTGAGGCCGTCGCCTTCGGCCCCGAGCATCAGCGCGATGCGGTCCGGGGCGGTGGCCGAGAACGCATCCAGCGTCACGGCGTCGTCGGCGAGCGCGAGCGCGGCGAGGCGGAATCCCGCCTCGTGGAGCTGTTCGCGCGCGGCCGGCCACTGCGGGATGCGCGTCCACGGCACCTGGAACACCGTGCCCATGCTCACCCGCACGCTGCGGCGGTACAGCGGGTCGGCGCAGCGCGGGCTGATGAGCACCGCATCGGCGCCGAGACCGGCCGCCGCGCGGAAGATGGCCCCGACGTTCGTGTGGTCGACGATCTCATCGAGCACGACCACCAGTCGCGCCCCGGCGACGACCTCGGCCACGGGTGCGAGAACGGGCCGGTGCATCGCGGCGAGCGCGCCGCGGTGCACCGCGTAACCGGTGAGCCGCTCGGCGATCTCGGGGGTCACGACATACACGGGGGTGCCCGGATGCGCGGCGGCGAAGTCCTCGACGTCCGGCAGCCACTTCTGCTGCACGAGGATCGACCGGGGCACGTGCCCCGCCGCGAGCGCGCGGGCGATGACCTTGGCCGACTCGGCGATGTACAGCCCGCCTTCGGGCTCGAGCACGCGCCGCAGCGCGACATCCGTGAGATCCCGGTAGTCGGACAGCCGCGGATCGGCGGGGTCCTCGATGCGCACGACGGTCACGCTGCCTCCTTCGTCCAGACCAGTTCACCACGTCGCCGGATGCCCCGTCCCGCGCGGCGGCGGGCGATGCATCCGACCTCTGTAACACACCCGAAAACCGCGCGGCCTACACTCGCAGGCGAGGGGGTGGTCGCATGGGCGTCGGAACAGAACTCGACGTGTCGACCGCGCGTGCGATCCAGGCCGCAGCCCAGGCCCTGGCGGGGCGTCGCGTCGCCGTGCTGACGGGAGCGGGAGTGTCGACCGACTCCGGGATCCCCGACTATCGCGGGGCGGGCGCGCGCGTGCGCACGCCGATGACGGCCGACCAGTTCCTCTCGAGCGAGGCGGCGCGCCGCCGCTACTGGGTGGGCAGCCACCTGGGCTGGCGCGCGTTCGCGGCCGCCGAGCCGAACCCCGGCCACCGGGCACTGGCACGCCTGGAGCAGTCGGGGCGGGCGACCGGGGTCGTCACGCAGAACGTCGACGGCCTGCACGTGCGCGCCGGGAACCGCCGCGTCGTCGAACTGCACGGCACGATGCGGCGCGTGTTCTGCACGCGCTGCGGGCAGGTGTTCGACCGACGCGACCTCGCGGTGCGCGTCGAGGCCGACAACCCGTGGATCACCATCCCCGACAACGTCAAGCTCGGGCCCGACGGCGACGTGCTGCCCGAGAGCTCCGAGGGCTTCCGCATTCCGGACTGCAGCGTGTGCGGCGGCGTGCTCAAACCCGACGTGGTGTTCTTCGGCGAGTTCATCCCCGCCGAGAAGTTCCGCGAGGCCGAGCAGCTCGTGCGCACGAGCGAAGCCCTCATCGTCGCCGGCTCGTCGCTCGTCGTGAATTCCGGCATCCGCCTGGTCGAGCGGGCGCGGCGACGCAGGCTCCCGGTCGTCATCGTGAACCGAGGCGCGACCCGTGCCGACGCGCGGGCCACCGTCAAGATCGACGCGGGCGCGAGCGAGGTGCTGTCGACCCTGGCCGATGCCCTCGAGGCGCGCTGAGCGCGCGTCCAGGCCCGCTCGGTTAGTCTCGAACGGTGACGAGCCTGACCCTGATCCGCCACGGCGAGACCGACTGGAACCGCGCTGGGCGCATCCAGGGCACGACCGACATTCCCCTCAACGACACGGGCCGTCAGCAGGCCCGGGATGCCGCAGCCGCGCTGCGCCTGTCGCTCAGCGATTCGGCGCCCGTCGTCGTGGTCTCCAGCGACCTGTCGCGCGCACGTGAGACGGCCCAGATCATCGCCGCCGAGCTCGGAGTCGTGGCCGAGCGCACCTACCCGGCGCTGCGCGAACGCGCGTACGGTGAGGCCGAGGGCCTCGCAGTCGACGAGTTCCGCGCGCGCTACGGCCCGTGGCACAGCGCCGAGGTGCCCGGCGCCGAGACGTGGAGCGATCTGCGCACCCGCGCGCTGCGGGGCATCCGCACCGCCGTGCGCGATGTGCGCCGCGCGACGGCCCCGGCGTCCGCCTCGCTCGTCATCGTGGCTCACGGGGCGCTCATCCGCGAGGTGCTCCGGCACGTCACCGGCGGCGTCGCGCCGTTGGACGGCGAGCGCCTGCCGAACGGCGGCGCGTACGGCATGCTCTACGAGCGCGAGCGGCTGAGTCTGCGCTCGTACGCGGGCGCCCCCGCGTCCTGACACCGCGCGACGCTCACTCCTGCGCGCGCCGGGCGACAGTCACTCCTGTGCGCGCCGGGCGACGGATCGCGCGTGCCGCAGCACCGGCTCGTCCACCATCCGCCCCTCGAAGCGGAAGACGCCGCCCTGCACCGCCGCAGCCGCGAGCACCGCGCGCGCCCAGGTCACGGCCTCCTCGTCGGGGCGGTAGGCGTCGCGGATCACCGGCACGTGGCTGGGGTGGATGCAGGCGGTGGCGGCGAAGCCCGAGGCGGCGGCATCGCGGGCCTCGCGCGCCAGCCCTTTCATGTCGCCGATGTCGAGGTGCACCGCGTCGATGGCGGCTTTGCCGTGCGCGCCGGCCGCGATGAGCGTGCGGGCCCGGGCGTAGCGGGCCGCGTCGCGATAGCGCCCGCGCCGGGTGCGGCTCGACGTGCCGCCGAGCGAGGCGACGAGGTCTTCGGCGCCCCACATCAGCGCGACGACGTTCTCGAGCGCGGCGATGCGCTCCACGGACTCGATGCCCCGCGCGGACTCGCACAGAGCGATGATCCGAAACCGCGGGTCGAACCGGCGGATCTGGTTCACCGACTCGGCCTTGGCGACCATGACCGTGCGGTAGTCGGTCTGCGACAGCGTCGACAGGTCGGCGATGAACGCGTCCGACTCGAGCGGGTTGACACGCACGATGACGCGGTCGGGGTCGAGCTCGGACTCGATGAGCGCACCGCGCGCGGCGGGCTTCGCGTCGGCGGCGACGGCGTCTTCGAGGTCGAGGATGACGGCATCGGCCCGCTCCATCGCCTTGGCGAAGCGGTCGGGGCGATCGGCGGGGCAGAACAGCAGCGCAGGCCCGAGGTCGAAGGGGGTCACGAGGTCGATCCTACGGGCTGGGGCGCGGCATCCGAGAGCCACATGAGCGCGACGCGCGTCGCGAGCGCGACCACCTCGCCGCGCTGGTTGCGACCGGTGTGGCGCATCGTGACGAGACCCTGCCCGGAACGCGACGCGGACAAGCGCTTGGCGAGGATCTCGGTCTCGGTGTAGAGCGTGTCGCCGTGGAAGACCGGCGCCGGGAACGAGACATCCGTCATACCGAGCTGAGCCACCAGCGTGCCCTGGGTGATCTGCGTGACGGATGCCCCCACCATCGTCGACAGCGTCCACATCGAGTTCATCAGCCGCTGCCCGAACGGCTGCGTCGCCGAATACGCGGCGTCGAGGTGCAGCGCCTGCGCGTTCGAGGTCAGCGACGAGAAGAGCACGTTGTCGGCCTCGGTGGCCGTGCGGCCGGGACGGTGGAGGTAGCGCGCGCCCACCTCGAGCTCGTCGTAGTACAGACCTCGCTGCTCGATGGGTCCAGGCGTCACATCGGCCACGCTACCGGGGCGCTCGTCCGCGCGGGAGCCGTGCGTCGTCATGCCAGCCCCAGCGCGCGCGAGATCACCAGCAGCTGCACCTCGCTGGTGCCCTCGCCGATCTCGAGGATCTTCGAATCCCGGTAGTGCCGTGCGACCGGGTACTCGTTCATGAAGCCGTTGCCGCCGAAGATCTGCGTCGCGTCGCGCGCGTTGTCCATCGCGGCGTCGCTCGCGGTGAGCTTGGCGATCGCCGCCTCGGTCTTGAACGCCTTGCCGGCGTCGCGCAGGCGTGCGGCGTGATGCCACGCCAGGCGCGCGGTGTGCACGCGCGCCTGCATGCGGGCGATCGTGAACTGGATGCCCTGGCGCGTGGAGAGCGCCTCGCCGAACACGATGCGCTTCTTGGCGTAGTCGACCGCCGCTTCGAGGCATCCCTCTGCCGCTCCCGTCGACAGCGCCGCGATCGCGATGCGGCCCTCGTCGAGGATGTGCAGGAAGTTCGCGAACCCGCGTCCGCGCTCGCCGAGCAGGTTGCCCTCGGGAACGCGCACCCCCTGGAAGGTGAGGGGGTGCGTGTCGGAGGCGTGCCACCCGACCTTGTCGTACGCGGGCTCGACCGTGAAGCCGGGCGTGCCGTTGGGCACGACGATGGTCGAGATCTCTTTGCGGCCGTCGCGCTCGCCGGTCACGGCGGTGACCGTGACGAAGCGCGTGATGGCGGTGCCGGAGTTGGTGATGAACTGCTTGGAGCCGTCGATGACCCATTCGCCCCCCTCGAGGCGCGCGGTCGTGCGGGTGGCGCCGGCGTCGGATCCCGCCTCGGGCTCGGTCAGGCCGAAGCCCGCCAGAGCCCGCCCGGCGAGGAGGTCGGGCAGGAGTTCCTGCTTCTGGGTCTCGGTGCCGAACCGGAACACGGGCATCGCCCCGAGGCTCACCCCCGCCTCGAGGGTGATCGCGAGGGACTGGTCGACGCGTCCGAGCGCCTCGATCGCGAGGCACAGCGCGAAGTAGTCGCCGCCCTGCCCGCCGTACTCCTCGGGGAACGGCAGGCCGAACAGACCCAGCTCGCCCATCTGCGCGACGACGTCGAGCGGAAGGGTGTGGGTGCGGTCGGCCTCGTACGCCTGGGGCGCGACGACCTCGTCGGCGAACTGGCGCACCAGTGCGGCCAGCTCACGCTCGTCGTCGGTGAGGTTGTGATGGTCCATCTTTTCTCCTTGCGGTTTCAGGAGGTGGGTTCGGGAGCGGGCCGGGCCGCGGATGCCTCGTCGGCCGCGTCTTCATGGGGCGGGGCCTGCGGGTCCACGATCGCCAGCACCTGGTCACGCGAGACCTGGTCGCCGGCGGCGACGCGCACGCGCACGACCCCGTCGTGCGGGGCGATGACGGAGTGCTCCATCTTCATCGCCTCGATCGTGACGATGCGCTCGCCGGAGGAGACGATTGCTCCGTCGGCCGCGTACACCGCGACGACGGATCCCGGCATCGGCGCGCGCAGCTCGGGATCGGATGCCGCGACCCCGAGCGCCCGCCCCGCCAGTCGGCGCTCCATCGCCTGGCGCCGGGTGAGCGGTCGCAGTCGGTGCGTCGCTCCGTCGGCGTGGACCCACACGGCGCCCTCGGCGTCGACGCCTGCCGACGCCGGCGCGCGCCCGAGAGCGTGTGCCGATCCGCGGGTGGAGTCTGCGCCCTCGGCCGGGGCGACCGGGTCCGGGGCATCGGTCGCCCCGACCACCTCGTCGGCGTCGGTGAGAAAGCGCTGCACGACGGGCACCGGTTCGGCGCCCGCCCGCCAGCCTCGAAGGCTCTGCCACGCCGCCCCGCTGCGTCGAGAACGCGGTGTCTCGCCGAACGACCCCGGCGTCGCCGCGAACGACGCGCTGTCTCGGCGAGGATCCGCGGTCTCGACGGCGGGTCGCTCGCGCATCGCGCGGGCGGCCTCGCGAAGGGCGCGCTCGGCGGGCGCCGGCGCCACGAACGGCGGCAGGCGATCGATGAGCCCCGTGTCGAGCTCACCCGCCCGCACGGCGTCGTCGGCGAGAAGGGCCCGCAGGAAGCCGATGTTGGTGTCGACGCCGAGCAGCACCGTGTCGGCGAGAGCGGTGTCGAGGGCCGCGAGCGCCGCGGCGCGATCGGGGCCGTGCGCGATGACCTTCGCGATCATCGGGTCGTAGTCGGCGGTGACCGTCGAGCCGGTCTGGACCGCGGCATCCGTCCGCACGGTCGTGTGCGCGGTGATCGGCGTCGGCGCGCGCCACGCGAGCACCTTGCCGGTCGCGGGCAGGAACCCGCGCTCGGGCGACTCGGCGTACACACGCGCCTCGATCGCGTGCCCCTCGAGCCGCACGTCGTGCTGCGCGATCGCGAGGCGCTCGCCCGCGGCGATGTGCAGCTGCTGCTCGACGAGGTCGACTCCGGTGACGAGTTCGGTCACCGGGTGCTCGACCTGAAGGCGCGTGTTCATCTCGATGAAGAAGAACTCGTCGGGGCGATCTGCCGCGAGGAGGAACTCGACCGTGCCCGCGCCGCGATAGTCGACGGATGCCGCCGCCGCGCGCGCCGCCTGCCCGAGGCGTTCGCGGGTGGCTGCGGCCACGACAGGCGAAGGCGCTTCTTCGACGACCTTCTGATGACGGCGCTGCAGTGTGCACTCGCGCTCGCCGAGGTGGATGACGCTGCCGTGCTGGTCTGCGAGCACCTGCACCTCGATGTGGCGCGGCCGCTCGATGAGCCGTTCGAGCAGCAGGGTGTCGTCGCCGAACGCCGCGGCGGCGACGCGGCGGGCGGTCGAGAGGGCATCGGGGAGTTCGGCAGGGGTGCGCACGATCTGCATGCCCTTGCCGCCGCCCCCGCCTGACGGTTTCACCAGCAGCGGGTAGCCGACCGATGCCGCGGCATCCGCGATCTGGTGATCGCGGAGCCCGATCGCACTGAAGCCGGGCACGACCGGAACGCCGTGGGCGGCGACGTGCTCCTTCGCGCGGATCTTGTCGCCCATGATCGCGAGGGCGCGCTCGCCCGGACCGATGAAGACGATCCCCGCGTCGGCGCACGCGCGCGCGAACGCCGCGTTCTCGGAGAGGAACCCGTACCCGGGGTGGATCGCCTGAGCCCCGCTCTCGCGGGCGGCGGCGATGACCGCGGTGATCGACAGGTACGACTCGGCGGCCGCGGCCGGCCCGATCCGCACGGCGACGTCGGCCTCGCGCACGTGCGGCGCGCCGGCGTCGGCGTCGCTGTACACCGCGACCGAGCGGATGCCGAGTGCGCGCAGGGTGCGGATCACGCGGCGGGCGATCTCGCCGCGATTGGCGACCAGGACGGTGTCGAACGGGGGCATCGGGCTCACATCCGGAAGACGCCGAAGCGCGGTTCGGGCAGGGGCGTGCGCGAGACGACGTCGAGGGCGAGGCCCAGCACGTCGCGCGTGTCGAGCGGGTCGATGACCCCGTCGTCCCACAGCCGGGCGGTGGCGTAGTACGGGCTGCCCTGCTCGTCGTAGCGGGCGCGGATGGGCTCTTCGAACGCGGCGCGCTCGCCGGGGGGCCAGTCCTGGCCGCGCGCGGCGAGCTGGTCGGCCTTGACGGTCGACAGCACCGATGCCGCCTGCGGCCCGCCCATCACAGAGATCCGCGAAGCGGGCCACGTCCACAGGAATCGCGGCGAGTACGCCCGTCCGCACATGGCGTAGTTGCCGGCGCCGAACGAGCCGCCGATGATGACCGTCAGCTTCGGCACGCGCGTCGAGGCGACCGCGGTGACCATCTTCGCGCCGTCCTTCGCGATGCCGCCGGCCTCGGCATCGCGCCCCACCATGAAGCCCGAGATGTTCTGCAGGAACAGAAGCGGGATGCCGCGCTGGTCGCACAGCTCGATGAAGTGCGCGCCCTTCTGGGCGGATTGGCTGAACAGCACGCCGTTGTTCGCGAGGATGCCGACCGGGTGACCGTGGATGCGCGCGAAGCCGGTGACGAGCGTGTCGCCGTACTCGCGCTTGAACTCGTGCAGCTCGCTGCCGTCGACGATCCGGGCGATGACCTCGCGCACGTCGTAGGGCTGGTTCACGTCGACCGGCACGACGCCGTACAGCTCGGCGGGGTCGACGGCCGGGGCGAGAGTCTCGGAGACCTCCCATGCGGGCGCGGCGGGCGCGGGCAGCGTCGCGATGATGTCGCGCACGATCTCCAGGGCGTGCTCGTCGTCCTCGGCGAGGTGGTCCACGACCCCCGAGCGCCGCGCGTGCAGCTCTCCCCCGCCGAGCTCCTCGGCTGTCACGACCTCACCGATCGCGGCCTTCACGAGCGGTGGCCCGCCGAGGAAGATCGTGCCCTGGCCCCGCACGATGACGGTCTCGTCGCTCATGGCCGGCACGTACGCTCCGCCCGCGGTGCACGAGCCGAGCACCGCGGCGATCTGCGGGATCGCCTGGGCGGAGAGGCGTGACTGGTTGAAGAAGATGCGGCCGAAGTGGTCCCGATCGGGAAACACCTCATCCTGCATCGGCAGGAACGCGCCGCCCGAGTCGACGAGGTACACGCACGGCAGGCGGTTCTCAAGGGCGACCTCCTGGGCGCGCAGGTGCTTCTTGACGGTCATCGGATAGTACGTGCCCCCCTTGACGGTGGCGTCGTTGCACACGACCATCACGTGGCGCCCGTGGACCAGGCCGATGCCGGCGATGACTCCCGCGGCGGGCGCTTCGCCGTCGTACAGTCCCTCGGCGGCGAGGGGCGCGAGCTCGAGGAAGGGGCTTCCCTCGTCGAGCAGGCGGGCCACGCGATCGCGCGGAAGCAGCTTGCCGCGCGACAGATGACGCTCGCGCGAATGCTCCGGCCCGCCCAGAGCCGCCTTCGCGAGCCGCGCTCGAAGTTCGCCCGCCAGCGCGCTCTGCTCGTCGCGGTTGCGCGTGAACGCGGCGCCGGGTGCGGCTCGGGTGGTCAGCACGCCCATGTCATCTCCGTCGACGTCACAATCCGGTCACGCCGGGTTGTAGCCGCGCGACGGCATTGGTTAGTGTTCACTAACTGAGCTTTCAGGTTAGCGAGGATTAACTGAGATGGCAAGCACTCTCACTCAACGCGAACGCGCCAAGGCCGATCGGTACCAGGCGCTCCTCGACGAGGCCGCTCGCCTGTTCGCGGCGAGGGGCTTCAGCGGCGTCAGCCTCGAAGAACTCGGCGCCGCCGTGGGTGTCAGCGGGCCGGCCGTCTACCGGCACTTCGCCAACAAGCAGGCGCTGCTGGGCGCCATCCTGATCGGCGTCAGCGAGCGGCTGCTCGCCGGCGGTCGCGCTGTGGTGGCATCCGGCGAGACCCCGCAGGAACAGCTCACGGCCCTCATCGCGTTCCACGTCGACTTCGCGCTGTCCGACGCCGACGTCATCCGCGTGCAGGACCGCGATCTTGCGAGTCTCGTCGACGACGACCGCCACGCCGTGCGCCGGCTGCAGCGCGAGTACGTCGAGCTGTGGATCGGAGTGCTCGAGGCGATCCATCCCGAGCGCGCCGCGAACGACCTGCGCGTGCGCGCCCACGCGTGCTTCGGCCTGATCAACTCGACCCCGCACAGCGTGCAGGCGCTGCGGGACGCCCCGGCCGACGACGAGATCCCGCCCCTCTTGCGCTCGATGGCGCTCGCGGCGCTCAGCGTCTGATCCTGTTCGCCGCGCCCAAGCCGCACGCCGCGCCCTGCGCGCACGGCGACGGGCGCCCCTCACGCCCGCCGCCGCTGCCCACGTCGGTCAGCGCAGCAGCATCGCCCTCCCGGGCTCGCGCAGCACACCGGCGACCTCGACGAGAAAGCGCGCGCCCTGCTCCCCGTCCACCAGGCGATGGTCGAACGCGAGCGCGAGCGTCATGACGTCGCGCAGCGCGATCTCGCCGAGGTGCTCCCACGGCTGCCGCCGCACGGCGCCGAGCGCCAGGATCCCGGCCTCACCCGGGTAGAGGATCGGCGTTCCGGTGTCGACGCCGAACACGCCCACGTTGGTGATCGTGAACGTCCCGCCTCTCATGTCGGCCGGCGCTGTGCGTCCGGCGCGGGCGGTGTCGGCGAGTTCGGCGATCGCAACGGCGAGGCTCGTCAGCGAGAGGTCGTGCGCGTCGCGGATGTTCGGCACGACCAGGCCCCGTTCGGTCGCCGCGGCGATGCCGAGGTTCACGAAGTGGTGCAGGACGATCTGTCCGGCCTCCTCGTCCCATGCCGCGTTGAGCATCGGATGCCGCGTCAGCGCGAGGCACACTGCTTTCGCGGCCACCGCGAGCACGCCGATGCGATGGCCGGCGAGGGCGCGGTCCGCGCGCAGAGAGGCGATGAGCTCGGTCGTCGCGGTGACGTCCACGGTCAGAAAGGTCGTCGCCTGTGGAGCGGTGGAGGCGCTGCGCACCATCGCCTCGGCCGTGACGCGGCGCACCCCGCGGATCGGCGTGCGCGTGATGCGCTGCGCCTCGGTCGGGTCGGGCGCGTCGGCCGGGGCATCCGTCGCCGCCGGTGCGTGCTTCACCCTCGCGGCGAACGCCTCGACGTCGGCGCGCGTGATCAGGCCGTCGGATCCGGATGCCGCCACCAGCGCCAGATCGACCCCGAGGTGCTTCGCGAGGCGCCGCACGGGCGGCGTCGACCGCGGGCGCTCGAGGGGCGCCTCGGGCTCGGCGGCGCGGATCGCATCGTGCGGTGCGGCCTGCCGCACGGCGGACTCGAGCACCGCCGTGCCGATCCCTCCCGGCGAGGCGGCCGAGACCCGGCGCGCACGGCGCTGCGGGCGGGTCTCCGTGCGGGGAGCCGCGCCATACCCGACCAGGTTCGGCTCGGGTCGGGCCTCGCTCTCGCGCGCGAGGCCGGCGGCCTGGTCACCGGGGGCGGGCGCGAGCGCAGTCGGCGCCCCCACCTCGAACGACACGAGGGGCGAGCCGACGGCGACCACGTCGCCGGCTGCGGCGTGCAGCGCGTGGATCGTGCCCGCATACGGCGACGGCAGCTCGACGACGGCCTTTGCCGTCTCGACCTCGGCGATCGTCTGGTTGAGCGTGACCGTGTCGCCCACCCCGACGAGCCATTGCACGAGCTCGGCCTCGGGCAGTCCCTCGCCGAGGTCGGGAAGCAGGAACTCCTCGATCACAGCGCCTCCCCCTCCAGCACCGTCGCGCGGTCGGCGTCGACCGCCCATGCGGCATCGGCACCCGACCTGCTGTTCGGCTTGCCGAGCACGCGGTCGACTGCATCGAGCACGCGATCGAGGTCGGGCAGGTGATGCTTTTCGAGCTTCGCGGGCGGGTACGGGATGTCGTGGCCGGTCACGCGCTCGGGCGGCGCCTCGAGGTGGTGGAAACAGCGCTCGGTGACGCTCGCGACGATCTCGGCGCCCAGTCCCGCCTCCTTCGCCGCCTCGTGCACGACGATCACGCGCCCGGTCTTGCGGACGGATGCCGCGACCGCCCGGTAGTCCACGGGCGAGAGCGATCGCAGGTCGATCACCTCGAGGGACACCCCTTCGTCCTCGACGGCGGTCGCGGCATCCATCGCCGTCTGCACCTGCCCGCCGTAGGTGATCACCGTGACGTCCCGGCCCTCGCGCGCCACGCGGGCCAGCCCCATCGGCGCCGCGTCGGCGAGGTGCCCGTCGAGGTCGACCTCGCCCCGCACGTGGTACAGCCGCTTGGGCTCGAAGTAGACGACCGGGTCGTCGCACGCGATCGCCTGCCGCAGCATCGTGAAGGCGTCCTGCGGGTTCGACACGGCCACCACGCGCAGGCCGGAGGTGTGCACGAAGTACGCCTCGGGCGACTCGGAGTGGTGCTCGGCTGCGCCCACTCCGCCCGCCCACGGGATGCGGATCGTGATGGGCATCGTGACGTTGCCGCGCGTGCGGTAGTGCAGCTTCGCGACCTGACTGACGATCTGGTCGAACGCCGGGTAGACGAATCCGTCGAACTGGATCTCGACCACCGGGCGGTAGCCGCGATACGCGAGCCCGACCGCGGTCCCGACGATGCCGGATTCGGCGAGGGGCGTGTCGATCACGCGCATCGCGCCGAACTCGTCGAGCAGCCCGTCGGTCACGCGGAACACCCCGCCCAGGCGCCCGATGTCCTCGCCCATCACGAGCACCTTCGGATCGTCGCGCATCGCCTGGCGCAGGCCTGCCCCGATCGCCTTGGCCATTGTCAGCTCGGTCATCGCGCCGGCTCCTCGGCCGCCTCGAACCCGGCGAGGTACGCGGCGTACTGGCGGCGCTGCTCGTCGAGTCCGGTGTGCGGCTCGGCGTAGACGTGGTCGAAGACACCGAGCGGCTCGCGGGAGGGCGCGTTCAGGCACGCGTGGCGAAGGCGGGCCGCCCATTCGTCGGCAGCCGAGGCCACTGCCTGCGCGAACTCGTCGTCGAAGCCGCCCTCCGCGCGCAGCAGCGCCTCGAGCCGCGCGATCGGGTCGCGCTGGCGCCACCGCTCGACCTCGTCCTGGTCGCGGTAGCGCGTGGGATCGTCGGAGGTCGTATGCGGGCCCATGCGGTAGGTGACGGCCTCGATGAAGGCGGGGCCCCGGCCGCTGCGCGCGTGGTCGAGAGCCCACCGCATCGCGGCGAGCGAGGCGAGCACATCGTTCCCGTCGATCCGCAGACTCGGGATGCCGAAGCCGGGCGCGCGTCCGGCGATCGGGAACTTCGCCTGCACCGAGACGGGCTCCGAGATCGCGTACTGATTGTTGGTGCACACGAACACGACAGGGGCCTGGAACGAAGAGGCGAACACCAGCGCCTCGCTGACGTCGCCCTCGCTCGTCGCGCCGTCGCCGAAGTAGGCCGCAGTGACCTGGTCGGTGCCGTCGCGCTGCACGCCCATCGCGTAGCCCACCGCGTGCAGGGACTGCGCGCCGATGATGATCTGCGGCGTCGCGACGCCGAGGTCGTAAGGGTCGAAGCCAGAGTGCTCTTCGCCACGCCACGACACGACGAGGTCGACGGGCGCGGCGCCGCGGGTGACGAACACGCCCAGCTCGCGATAGCTCGTGAAGGCGAAGTCGTCGGCGCGCAGCGCACGGGCCGTGCCGATCTGCACGGCCTCCTGGCCCTGGCACGGCGCCCACAGGCCCAGCTGCCCCTGCCGCTGCAGGGCGACGCCCTCGGCGTCGAGGCGGCGCGCGACAACCATGTCGCGGTAGAGACCGCGCAGCGTCTCGAGGTCGACGTCGGCGATCCAGGGACTGAGCCGCGGATCGCTCACGCGGTCCCCGTCGGAGGTCACCACGCGTGCGACGTCGTCGACGTCGGTGGCAGGCTCTGAAGCGGTCTGGGTGTGCGTCATCGTCATCCCTCCTCGGTGCATCCGCCCTCGTAAGGCGGATCCCCTCGAATCGCCGGCATCGTCGCCGACGAGCTGAGAGTACGTCGCAATGGCACCTAGCTCAAGTATTCGCGATGCGCTTGAGCATGTTGCGCATTCCGAGATGCACGAGCGTGCTAATCTTTCGCACTATGGGGACTCTCGACCACGTCGATCTCGAACTTCTGAGCGCGCTCTCAGACGATCCGCGCGCAACCGTCGTCGCCCTCGCCGACAGGCTGGGCCTTTCGCGCAACACCGTCCAGGCGCGCATGGCGCGCCTGGAGCGCACGGGCGTCTTCCTCTCGTTCGAGCGCAGCCTCTCGGCATCCGCGTTGGGCTTTCCGATCGAGGCGTTCGTGCAGGTGATGGTGCGCCAGGCGGATCTGCCGCCCATCATCGCCGAGCTCGCGCTGATCCCCGAGATCGTGCAGGTGCACGGGCTCAGCGGCCCGGTCGATCTGCTCGTGCGGGTCGCGTGCCGCGACACCCAGCACCTTTTCGAGACCGATGCCCGCATCCTCGCGGTCGACGGCGTCGAGCGCACCGAGACCTCGCTGGCGATGGGCGAGGTGATCGGCTACCGCGTGAAGCCGCTCATGGAGCTGGCACGACGGGAATCGAAGCAGTCTCACCCGTAGGCGCGGACTCGCCGTCGAGGCGGACCAGCACCACGCCCGCGAGGATCAGCGCCCCGCCGACGAACTGGATCGGCGCGGGGGTCTCGCTGAGGAACAGCCACGCAAAGCCCAGCGCGAACAGCACCTCGGAGAGCCCCACGAACGACGCGACGCGGGATCCGACTCGCGGCACCGCCATGACGCCCAGCGCGTAGCCCAGGGTGGTTCCGACGGCGCTCACCCACAGCAGCGGCATCCAGCCCGGCACCTCGGTGCCAGCCAGCACGACCGTGACCTGCGGGGCCGCGAACGGCAGCACGCCGATGAGGCACAGCAGCCCCACGAACGCCACGCCGGTGAGGAGCCCGCCCGAGGCCAGTGCCAGCGCCGGCAGCGAGTCGCCCGTGCGCTCGGCGATGAGGAAGTACGCGCCCACGCACAGCGCCGCCGCCAGGGCGAGGAGGGTTCCGAGCAGGTCGAAAGAGGCCCCCGAGATGTCGACGACCAGCACGAGGCCGACGACGGCGACGGCGGAGCCGATGAGCACGAGCCGCGACGGCGCCTTGCGGGTGCGCACCCACGCGAGCGCGACCAGGAGCACCGGCGCGAGGTACTGGATCAGCAGCGCCACAGCCACGGGCATGCGCTGCATCGCCGAGAAGAAGAACAGCTGACAGCCCGCGACGGCGGTGAGGCCGAACCCGAGGATCAGCGGGCCGTGCCGGCGCAGGAACCCCCGCTCGCGGCGCAGTGCCGTCACCAGGGCGGGGGCGAGGATCAGCCCCGAGACGGCCATGCGCACGACGAGCGCCGCGCCGAGTGACCAGCCCGCCTCCAGCAGCGGCTTCATGAACGGCCCGCTCGACGAGAAGGCGAGCGCGGAGACGACCGCCATGACGAGGCCGGTCGTGCGCCCGTGCGCCGAGAGCGTCGGTGCGATGACAGGAAGGGACGCGGTGGAGACGGTCATGCCAGGCCCAGACTGTCAGGGGTGAAATGTGTTTACGCTGGTGACAGTAATCATTCGGATGTCAGGAGTCAAGATGGTCTTCATCCATGACACCGCGCGCACACTCTCGGCGGTCGTCGACCTCGTGAACACGCTGCCCGGCTACGACGACGCCGACACCCTCACGACCCTCGACGAGTTCGACGGATTCCTCGCCGCCAACCCCTACACCGGGGCCGTGCGGCGCGACGAGGCCGAACTCGCCGCGGTCCGAGGCATCCGCCCGCGCCTTCGCGAACTGTGGGACGTCGACCGCATCGCGGCCGTCCCACTCGTGAACGCGATGCTCAGCGACGGCCGGGCGCTCCCCCGGCTCGTGATCCACGACGGGTACGACTGGCACATCCACGCGACCTCCGACGACGCACCGCTGGCCACCCGCATCCTCGTCGAGGCCGCGATGGCCTTCGTCGACGTCATCCGCTCCGACGAGTACGACCGCATCCGGGTGTGCGCGGCCGACGACTGCGACTCGGTCTACGTCGACTACTCGCGCAACGGCTCCAAGCGCTACTGCGACACCGGCAACTGCGGCAACCGCATGAACGTGCACGCCTACCGGCAGCGAAAGGCGCAGGGGGCCGGCTGAGACCGCTGCCGCGCCTCACGGCCGACGGCCGCGACGGCCTGGCCTGGTGAGCGGCGCGGCGACGGCTCAGGAGTCGAGGAACGCCCTGATCGCGGCGGCTGCGACGGACGGCGTCTCGTAGTGGATGAGGTGCCCCACCTCGGGGATCTCGACGAGCCGCGCGTCGGGGAAGAGCGTCGCGAGGGTGCGCTCCGCCTCGATCGGGGTGATGTCGTCGCGCTGCGCCGCCACGAGCAGAGTCGGCTGGGTGATCGCCCGCGCGAACTCGCGCACGTCGTGCGACACCGAGGCGAGGAACGCGTCGTGCAACGCGTCACGCGACGCGAAGCGCGAGAAGTACGTGTCGTGCTGGTCGTGGATGAACCGCCGCAGCCCAGGGTCCTTCGTCTTGGCCATCGAGACGCTCATCACCCGCACGATCGCGCGATTGCGCAGCACAGCGTCGCCCGCGCGGTGAGGCAGGCGCGCGCCGACCCAGTAGTAGAACACGGCGAGGCGGGTGAGGATGCCGCGCGGACCCTGCAGCGCGGGCGCGCCGATCGGGTTCACGAGCACGACGCGGGGGGCTTCCAAGCCCCCCGCCACCGCAGCCGACACCACGATGGAGCCGAACGAGTGCCCGAGGATGACCGCGCCCGGCGCGACCTCGGCGGCGAAGGCGCGCAGCCAGTCGACGAACAGCGAAAGGTCGTGGGTGCGCCCGGGGATGGGCGGCGTCTCACCGAACCCGGGAAGATCGGGCGAGATCACCCGATACTCGGGCAGATGCGCCACCACGGGCTCGAGCCCGTGGTGCTCGCCGCGGAACCCGTGCACGGCGATCACGGTGGTGTCGGCGTTCGCAGGCCCGTACACCCAGTACGCCGTCGTGCCCCCCAGCACGCTCGCCTCGCGGCGCTCGACCGGGATCGGGTCGAGCAGTGCGGCGTAGGGGTTCGCGACGGTCACCCGAGAAGTCTACGAGGGGGTGCCTGAGGGTTCGTCGGCGCGGCACCCGCCGATGTCGGAACCGACGCATACCGTCGAAGGCATGGATCTCTGGCAACCCGAGCCGCCTGGGGCACCCGCCCTCTTCGACCTGGCCGAGGTCGCCGAGGCCGAGCCGCCTGCGTGGTCGAAGGTCCTCGGCGTCTTCGACCTCGAGACCACCGGCGTCGACGTCGAGCACGACCGCATCGTCACCGCGCACGTCGGGGTGCTCGACGCGGGAGGCATGGTCATGCACGCGCGCGATTGGATCGCCGACCCCGGTGTCGAGATCCCCGAAGGCGCCGCGGCGATCCACGGCATCACCACCGAGCGCGCGCGCCGGATCGGGCGCCCCGCGCACGAGGTGGTCGACGAGGTGGTCGAGGCGCTGCGCGGCCTGCTCGACGCAGGCATCCCCGTCGCGGCCTACAACGCGTCATACGACTTCTCGCTGCTCAAGCACGAGGCCTTGCGCCACGGCATCCGGCCGCTCGTCGACCCGGCTCCCGTCATCGACCCGCTGGTCGTCGACAAGCGCCTGGACCGCTACCGCCGGGGCAAGCGCACCCTCTCGGTTGTCGCCGAGCACTACGCCGTGCGGCTCGACAGCGCGCACGAGGCATCCGCCGACGCCGTCGCCGCCGGCCGGGTCGCCCAGGCGCTCGCCCACAAATACGCGCGGATGTTGCCACCGACGGCAGCCGAACTGCACACGCAGCAGATCGCCTGGGCGAGGGACCAGGCCCAGAGCCTCACCGAGTACTTCGTCCGGATCGGGCGGATCGAGCCCGACGAGCGGCTCGACGGCAGCTGGCCGGTGCGCTGAGGCGAGGCATCCCCTCGCGGAAACGACGAAGGCCCCGCGGAAGCGGGGCCTTCTCGGTGTGGGAGCCTTACTTGGCGCCGCCGAAGTTCTTAGATGACATCTATCCGCCTAACTCCTCGGGCAGGTTCAGAAGCTCCGGCGGTCTCCTGTTCCATGACCGCTCATGCCACCCATGACCCTTTCGCAGGCACGCCGTACCGACTCCTCCTCGACGCGAGCGACGCGCTAGACCTGGCGCGCTACCACGGCAGCGGCCCTGACAGCATCGGCTACGACCCGCGCGCCGCCGTCGCCGCAATCGACGACACCCTCGCCGCGCTCGCAGCCGCTCGGGCGATCCTCGAAGGCGAGGCGGCATGACCTGCCCCATCGCCCCCCGCGTCGTCCTCTATGTTCGCCTCTCTAAGGAGAGCGCCACCTCTACCTCGATCGCCGGTCAGAGTGACGACCTCACCCTCCTCGCCGAGCGCAGCGGATGGGACGTAGTCGCCATCTACACCGACAACGGCAAGAGCGGCGGCAAGGAGCGCGCAAACGCTCAGGCGGCCTTCGACCTCTGGGCACGGGGGGACGCCGACTACCTCGTGGTCTACGCCTACGACCGCTGGAGCCGTATGGGCATCAAGACCCTCGCGGCCCTCATCGACGTAGTCGACGCCCGCGCCCGCGACGCTCGCCCTGCCGTTTTCATCGCCGTCCGCGAAGGCATCGAGTCGACGCAGCAGGACTGGCAACTCCGCGCGGCCTTCGCGGCCGACATGGCGAAGCGCGAGCGCGACCTCGTCTCGGCGCGACAGACCGCCGCCCGCGCTCGCATGCGCAACCAGGGACGCAACGCCGGCCACGGTACGCCACCGTTCGGCTACCGCACGGGCCCGCATCCGTCCTTGCCCGTCGGCCGAGGCTTCCACGTCGTCGAGGAGGAGCGCGCGATCATCCGCGAGGTCGCCGAGCGCATCATCGCGAACGAGTCGCTCGTACGCATCGCGAAGGACCTAACCAAGCGCGGAATCCCGACGGCGAAGAGCGCGGCGCGGCGCGCCGCTCTCGCCGCCGACCGACGCGACCGAGGAGAGACCCCGAGCGAGAGCGAGGCCGAGCTACTCGACGTCGATGCGGCGAGTCGCGACCGTGGCCGCTGGACGCTCGGCCGTATCCGCTCGACTTGGACAAGCGACCACCTCCTCGGCCGTGTCTCACACAACGGCGAGCCGGTTTATGGTCCCGACGGCGCACCGCTCGCGCCGTTCGAGCCGATTCTCACGCTCAGCGCCGCAATGGCAATCCGCCAGCGCTTCGAGGCCACCAAGCGCGGCGCGCAACCGCTCCGGCGCGCGTCTGCCCTCCTCTCCGGCGTAGCGTACTGCTCCGGATGCGACGCGCGGCTCTACCCGAAAGAGACCGGCGGCAAGCCTGGCCGCCGGTACGTCTCGTACTCCTGTTCGGCATCCGGCCGTGGGCTCTCCTGCCCGCGCCCCGTGTCCATGTCCGCGCGCAAGCTTGAGCGTGAGGTCGAAGCCCGCTACCTCGGCGTCATGGGCAATGTCCCAGAGGTGCGCACTGTCGAGCGGTTCGAGGACTCCGCCGCCGAACTCGTAGACCTAGAGGCAAGGCTCAAGGAGTTGAACGCGCGCGCGCTTGAGGCCGAAGACGAAGACGACGAAGACGACATTCGCGCTCTCATGGCCCCGCTCAAGGCGCGCCGCAGAAGCCTCCGCAACGCCACGCCCACGCGCGTCGCCGAGGTAGTTCCCACTGGGCGCACCTATGGACAAGCGTGGGAGGACGGAGGCGACAACGCCAAGCGCTCGCTCCTCCTCGACGCCCTCGACCACGTCAGCGTGCTCCCGGCGACCGCCGCCGAGCGCGTCGTCTTCCACTGGCAGGACGCCCCCGAGGTGGAAGGATGACCGCATGACCACCGCCGACCTCATCCGCGCCGCCGAGGAGGCCGCAGCTCGCTACTCGACGCGCGTGGGGCAGGCCCACCGGCGAGGAGCCGCGCCGCGGGTGACCCCGCCAGCGTGACGAAGTGGTGCAAGAAACCTACATTCTCTATTACGCCGGAGGCGCTCTCTCTCTGGAAGTAGCAACTCTGCACCACAGGATGCACCAGGCCCGGAAACACGCGGATTTCGTGGTGCAGTTCCGCCTGTAGCGCCGCTGAAATTGCACCACTTCTGCACCACTCAGCGGCAGCTTCTGCACCATCCCGGCACCCCGTGTAAACGCCTCGCCCGACTCCTCGGAAGTCCTTTGGGCAGCATCCGCCCTCTGGGCGGTCTCCTCTGTGTCGACAACGTCGACAACCTCGCCAACACCAAGGAGACCAACGATGTCCACCACCTCCCCTAGCTGTAGCTCACATGAGCCGAAAATCGGCCGCCTCGGCCGCCTCGTCTGGCAGAGCGACGAACGCTACCCCCGCGACGCGCGCGGCCGATTCGTCCCGCGGCCCTTCCGCATGATCCTTTACACGGATAACGGCCCCCTGCTCGTCGAAGAGCCGCCGACGACGCACGCCGAGGGGGCCTCCGCGTGACCGCGCTCGCCTTCACCCTCTCGCGAGCCTGCCGCGTCTGCTTCGGCCCCATCGTTTACACGGGCAGGGGCCGCTGGCCGACCGTGTGCTCGCCCCAGTGTCGGGGCGCCGCTCGCGCCGATGATGCCCGCGCCCGCCGAGCCGCGCCCCTCCCGAGCACCAAGCCGACCAAGGCGCGTTACCTCGCCATGCTCGACAACATGGCCGCCGAGCGCCGCAGCCGCTACGACGACCCCGAGCCATCTACGCCGCGACGCAACGCACGCGGCGCCCTCGCTACCGACGACATGGTCAGCAGCAGAACAGGTCGCCTCGACGACTACGAACCGTCGTTCGCCGACCCCGACGACCCGGCGCCCGCTCTCGTCGTCGTGGAGCTGACAGCCAGCGGCACCCGCTGGGACAACGCCCACGCCACCTCGCGCCGCCGAGACCCGGCCGCGCGATGGCTCGCCGCCCACCATCCCGACGAACTCGCCGACTTCCCGGCCGCCCTGTAGCCGAATCGGTACTAGTGAGGGCCTAGCACGCGCGCGCCAACGCGCCGCCCTCCCGCGCAATCTCCCGGCCCCGCGCCGGAGTTCTCCTACTTTGGCGAGGCAGAGAACACCCCCACGACGGCCCCCGGCCCGCTTCATCAGAGGCGAGCACGGGGGCCGCCGTGCATCCCCTCGATGCCTCGCCACCGCTTCGAGACTCCCGCTCGTGAAAGCCGACCTCATGCCCACCTTCGCCGCATGGCTCGCCGACCCCGTCGGCCCCCTCCCCCTGCCCGACCGTCACCGCCGCCGCGTTCGTGGCTCCGGCGAAATGGCCTCCCCGATGGGATGGCCGGCCGCGCTCATCGCCCCGTGCATCGTCGACCTCGTCGCCGACCGTGGCGTGACCTACCGCTACGGCAAGGGCCTCGCCATCGACGGCGTCCCGGTCCTGCAACGCGCCGTCATCAGCATCTGCGTCGACGTCATGCGCGCCTCCGCCGACACCCTCGAAGACGACTACAACCTCACCGACGAAGCGCGCGGGCTCCGCCTGACCGCCGACGACGTCGAGACCAGCCGCGCCGCCAGCGGCAACCTCCTCGACGCTCTCCGCCCGCTCCTCCCCGAAACACCCCTGGGCGACCTCGCCGCCTTCTTCGACGACTGCCGCGACCGTGGATTCATCGCCCGCAGCGACCTCACCGTGGCCTACCTCGCAGCAGGCGCCCCGGGCAACCTCACCCGCACAGCTCTCTACGCGCAGACCGCAACCCACTACCGACAGACCGCCCGCCGAGGCATCCGAGGCTTCGACACCCGCACCGCCGCGCAGCTGTCGACGCCAGCCCCGGGGAGCCTCGAAGCCGCCCTCGCCGCTCTCGTCGCCGACCATGGCGCCGCCGCCGTCTCCGACGCTCTCGCCGCGATCCTCAAGGACTCCGCATGACCACGGCCCACGCCACCCCCGACCGTCGCCCCGGCCGCGCCGCCGCAGCTCTGCACATCAGCCGTGCAACGGCCCGCGGCCTCCTCGCGATGCCCAAGCAGGTACGCGCCGACCTCCTCGCCGAGGTGTCCCGCGTCGACCCTCACGCAACCCTCGCGTGGCTCCGCACGCAGCCGCCCGCCGAGGCCATCTAGTCCCCTCGCCCGTCTCGGCGAGGTGTACCGCGCCGCCCGCCGCGTCCCTGACGAGGGACACGGGACAGCGGCGCACCTGTCCCACTGTCCCGCGTGGGACACCCCCGGCGCTGAGCGCCTCTCTCGCGGCCCAAGAGCCGCACCCCTGCCATCGACTTACCGAGCCTCACACGAGCGTCCAGCGCGGCGCTCGTGACCGCCAGAGCGCGCCGAGGACGGGACACCGACAGCACCCCTCCGATGTCGGCCCATGCGGCCCACCGTCACCCCCGCGAGTTGCGGCCCATACCCATCCGCGCGCATCCGCGCACCCCTCCCCAAGGAGCCATCAATGGCCAACACCTTCATTCACGAGCCGCAGCTCATCGCCGAACTCGCCGCGAAGCTGACCGGCAAGGACTTCAACCTCGCCGGCCTCATCTCGACCGACGCCGCGGCCGACTTCGCCGAGGGAGGCGGGGCGACCGTCCGTATCCCGGTCCCTGGCGCCGTGCCGACGCGCACCAGGGCGATCGGCGACAAGACGACCGCGCTCGTCGTCGACGAACTCGCCGAGAAGTACATCGACGTGACTCTGACCGACCACCTGTACAACGTCGTGGTCCTCTCCGAGGGCGACCTCTCGCTCGACATCAAGAGCTACGCGAGCCAGGTGCTCGGCCCCCAGACGCGCGCCGTCGCGGCCCGCATCGAGGCACTTACCGCCGCCGCTATGTCGGCGACGCCGGCCGATGAGACGATCACCTACGACGCGAGCAACCCGGCGCGCGCCTTCACCGCCGCCCGTCGCGTGCTCCGCCTCAACGGAGTGCCCGACTCGGCGACGATCAAGGCCGCCGTCGGTGCAAACGTTTACGGCGACCTTCTCGACGCCGTCGCCATCGAGAACGGCAAGGTTCGCGACATCGAGGTAATCGAGTCGACGCGCCTCGCCGCGGACGACATCGTCGTCTTCATCCCCGAGGCGTTTACCCTCGTCGCCCGCGCGCCGCGCGTGCCGCAGGGCGCCGCCTACGGCGCGTCGATCAAGACCCCGATCGTCGACAAGGAGCGCGGCGCGCAGTTCGCGTGCCGGGTAGTCGGTGACTACGACAGCACCGTCGCCGCGGATCGCTCCCTCATCTCGTGCTTCGTCAAGGTCGCGGCCATGCCGCTCCCTGTCGACCGTGAGAACGGCACCGTCGACCTCGTCGAGCACGGCGGAGTCGTCCGCATCGCCGGCGAGTAATCCCCCGAGGCCCCGCTCGACCACCGCACCGGGCGGGGCCTCACCCCGCGCAACCCGCGCACCACACCGGCAGGGCAAGACGCCCGCCACAACGCCCAAGGAGGCACAGTATGACCACCGACAACACCGCGCCCATCGAGACGCTCACCGACGCCGAGACGGCTGACCCGGCGACCGACACCGACGAGGCGCCCACCGACGCGAGCACCACCGCGCCGCCGTGGGGCGACGACTTCGACCCCGCGCGCGCATGGCAGACCATCAGCAAGCTCCGCGAGGGCGAGAAAGAGCTCAAGGCCCGCCTCGGCGTGGCCGAGCGCGACCTCGCCACCGCGACAAGCCGCGCGACCGCAGCCGAGGCCGCCACCCTCGCCGCACGCCGCGAGGCCCTCATCGCCCGCGCGAGCCTCCCCGACACACTGCACCCCTTCGTCACGGCGAACGACGAGGACGGCATCGCCGCCCAAGTCGAGACCCTCCGCAACGCCCTCACCGAGGGCGCAAGCAACTCGCGCCGCCCGCAAGCCGCGGTGATCCCCGGCCACGGGGGCGAGGACGACACGCCCCACAACGCCGACGCCATCGTCGCCGGCATCCGCTAGGAGCCTCGCCATGCTCATGACCCTCCCGCCCCCTCTTGCGGCGCTCCGCATCGTCTCCGAGGAGGCGCACCGATGACCCCCGAGGCCCGCATCGAGCAGGCGTTCACAGCTCTTCCCGCCGACCTCCTCGACAGGCTCCTCGCCCTCGACGACGCGACCGCGCACGCCGTACACAATCGCGCGACCCGCCGCCTCCTCGGCGTGGCCCGAGCAGAGGGACCGCTCGCCATCGCCCCGGCCGCCGTCCGCATCGTCGAGACCACCCTCGCCGACGCCCTCGCGCGCTGACCCGTCCCCCTAACGCCTCGCCTCGGCGAGAGCACGCAGCGAGCCACTTTCCCTCGCGTGGCGTGAGCACCTGCGGCCTAAGGAACCGGCGAGGTGAGCGCGTGGCCTGGCAGGGGTGCCAGGCGCGACGCGCACGCGGCCCCGCCCCCGGCTCTTTCCCGTCTCCTCGGACTCCGGCGAGCGGGGCCGCCCCTCAATTTGCGTTTAAACCTGGGCGGTCACTCTTCGCGCCCGGTGGGGCATAGACGCTTTCCCGAGCTACGAAGAGCCGGCTGTGGTTCCACAAACGCCGCTCAGAGTTCCCCCGATCACCCCGCGCCTTCCCCTAAGGAGTACCCATGCCCGACGCCCCCGAAGACAACCTCGCCGGCCTCCCGTCGGAGTGGAGCGAGTCCGCCCGCGAGACCTACGCGCAGATCGACGACGACAACCCCCGCATGACCTCGGCGCAACGCGCCACGCTCTTCGAGTGTTGCGGCCTCCTCTCCCTCGCCGACGACCTCGCCGCCACGATCCCGACCAACGGCCTCATGATCGGCGGCAGCCGTGGGCAGCTCGTCGTCAACCCCGCCATCGCCGAGGTACGCGCGCTCCGTCGCGACGCCCTCGCCGCGCTCCGTGGCCTCGCACTCGCGATACCGAAGGACGCGACCGCCGCAAGCCGCGCCGCCTCGGCGCTCGTCGGCGCGAGGTACGGCCGATGATCCCCCGCAGCACCCGAGTCGGCGACACGACGCGCCCCGACACCAACCCCTACGGATGGCGCACCCCCGCCGACGTCGTCGCCGCGCTCAAGGCCCTTGAGGCCGAGCCGCTCCCCGTGATCCGGCCGGCGTCCCACGACGCGCCGACCATCTGGCGAGCGTTCAAACACGCCTACGCCCCGCACCCCGTCTACGCCGCCGCCGTCGAGTGGCACTCCGCAGCGCGAGGCCCGAGCACGTCGCCCGCCTTCCCCGACGACCTCTGCCAAGCCATCACCTACGTCCCCGTCCACGGCATGCACCGATGGGACGCCGAGCAGCGAGCCGCAGCTCCCGCACCCGCCGCCGACGACGCGGCACTGTTCTAGACCCTCCCTGGCCCCGGCCTCCTCCTCCACGCGAGGGCGAGCGCCGGGGCCTTTCGTCGTTTACACGCCGTACCAACTCCCGGCGCTCCTCGCGTCGCCGCCCGAGCACCGCCCCGCGATGGCCCTGCCCGCGCGGAATCCGACGGCGACCCGCGAACACAAAGATAACGATTCGATATCTGTATCTCCGGTAGCACATTGCCGCAAGCCCGAGTCATCCGCTATCCAACGCGCCGCACTTTCGCGAGCGTCGCGCGCGCCGATGTCCCCGGCCGGCGCTACCCTCGCAACGCGGCCGGAGACAGGAGCGCGACCCCATGCCCAACCCCCGACCCACCTGGCACCCCCTCGGCGACGCCGTCGAAGGCTTCGTCGGCCCCGCCGCCTCGTGGGGCGAGCACCCACCCTCGGCATAGCAAGAGGCCCCCGGGTCTCCCCAGGGGCCTCTAGGCTGACCGTGCAGGCTCTGAGCGTCTAGGTCACGTTCAGAGCCTGCCTCACGCCGCTACGGCCTCCCGCGCCGCCCGCTCGTCGACCACCGCCACGAGCCGCTCGACGTCCCGCTCGCCGAGGCCGCCCATCGCGGGCCCCGCGAGCACGAGGTCGACGACCCCGTCGACGCCGTCGGCCGCGAGCGCCACCTCGACGACGTCCGCGACCCCGACCGCCTCGACCGACCCGGCGGCCAGCCCCGCCCGACGCAGCCCCGCCGCGAACGCCCACGCCGACGCCTCCACGACCTCCGCCCCGAACGCCTCGACCCGCTCCATGATTGCCGCGCTACCCTGCATGACTTTCCTCTCCGGCGTCGTCCCTCAGCGGCGACGCCCAAGGACGAACATACACTCGGTGTAAACGCCGTCTGACCAGGCAAAACGCCTCGCGCAAGCCGTCTTACGCGTGATCCGCCCGACGCACGAGGAAAGGCCCCCAGGGTTTCCCCCGGAGGCCCTTCGGCGTCGCTCGGCTTGCGTTCAGGCCTTAGCGTGCGCCAAAGTTCTTGAAGCGCTGGTTGAACTTCTCGACGCGACCGGCCGAGTCCATGATGCGCTGCTTGCCCGTGTAGAACGGGTGCGAGGCCGACGAGATCTCGACGTCGATGACGGGGTACTCGACACCGTCGAGCTCGATCGTCTTGTCGCTTGTCACCGTCGAACGGGTCAGGAAGGTCTCGCCCGAGCCGAGGTCGCGGAACACGACCGCCTGGTAGTCGGGGTGGATGTCAGTCTTCATGGGGGTCCTTTGAGTGTGGTGCCCTGGATTTTGCCAGGACGGACAAAGTCTGAGGTGCGAGTGCACCAAAGAGCGATTCTATCAGCCCCGGGCCGCAGGCGCGGAATCGGCTCAGCTCGCGGCGCGCGCGGCGTAGCGGCCGCCGCTCTCGCTGAGCGCGATCGGCACCCCGAAGGTGTCGGTGAGGTTCTCGGAGGTGAGGGTCTCGGTGATCGGTCCCGCCGCCACGACACGCCCCTCTTTGAGAAGCAGAACGTGCGTGAAGCCGACCGGGATGTCTTCGACGTGGTGCGTGACCATGATCATGCCCGGGGTCGTCGGCGCCTGCGCGTAGCCGCCGAGGAGGATCAGCAGCTCTTCGCGTGCTCCGAGGTCGAGGCTGGCAGTGGGCTCGTCGAGCAGCAGCAGTTCGGGGTCGGTCATCACCGAGCGGGCGATCTGCACGCGCTTCTGCTCGCCGTCCGACAGGGTGCCGAAGGTGCGGTCGGCGAGACCTTCGAGCTTCCACTCGGCCAGAACCCGCAGCGCGCGGCGCTCGTCGATGTCTTCGTACGCCTCACGCCAGCGGCCGAGCACGGCGAAGGCCGCCGTGAGCACGACGTCGAGCACGGTCTCGTCGGCCGGGATGCGCCGGGCCATCGCGGTGGAGGCGAAGCCGACGCGTGTGCGCAGTTCGAACACGTCGGTGCGTCCCAGTCGCTCGCCGAGGAGGTCGACCGTTCCCGAGGTCGGATGCTCGAGCGTGGCCGCCAGCTGCAGGATGGTCGTCTTTCCCGCGCCGTTGGGACCCAGCACCACCCAGCGCTGGTCGTCGGTGACCTGCCAGTCGATGTGATCGATGATGTCTCGGGCGTTCCGGCGGACGACGACGTCGGAGAACTGGAGAACCTGCGGCATGCTCTCAGCCTATCTGCCGCGCGCGGTCACCTCCGCGTACAGCGCCGCAGTCTGCTCGGCGATGCGCGTCCAGCTGAAGTCGTTTCTCGCCCGCTCGCGTCCCGCGCGCCCGTAGGCCGCGGCGCGCTCGGGATCGCTCACGACCTCGGTGAGCACCGCGGCGAGATCGGCTACGAACCTCTCGGGGTCGACGGGGGTTCCGGTGCCGTCCTGCACCTGCTCGATCGGCACGATGCGCCCGGTGACCCCGTCGACGACGACCTCGGGGATGCCGCCCGTCGCGGTTCCCACGACCGCGGCGCCGCACGCCATCGCCTCGAGGTTGACGATCCCGAGCGGCTCGTACACCGACGGACAGACGAACGTCGTGGCCGCGGTGTGGATCGCGCACAGCTCGCGGCGCTCCAGCATCCGATCGATCCAGACGACACCCTCGCGCGTCGCCTGCAGGCCTTCGACGAGGCCGCGCACCTCGTCCAGGATCTGCGGGGTGTCGGGCGCGCCGGCGCACAGGATCACCTGCACGCCGGCGGGCAGGCGCTCGGCGGCGCGCAGGAAGTACGGCAGGCCCTTCTGGCGCGTGATGCGCCCGACGAAGACGACGGAGGGCTTGTCGGGATCGATGCCGAGCCTCTCGAGGAGGGCGGGGTCGGAGGTCGGATGCCACGCCTCGACGTCGATGCCGTTGTAGATCACCCGCACATCGGCGGGGTCCAGCGCCGGGTAGCAGCGCAGGATGTCGCGGCGCATGCCCTCGCTGACGGCGACGACCGCCGCGGCGCTCTCGTACGCGGTCTTCTCGATCCAGCTCGAGACGGCATAGCCGCCGCTGAGCTGTTCGGCCTTCCAAGGGCGCAGCGGCTCGAGACTGTGCGCCGTCACGATGTGCGGCATGCCGTTGAGCAGCGAGGCGACGTGACCGGCAAAGTTCGCGTACCAGGTGTGGCTGTGCACGACGTCGGCCCCGGCGGTGTCGACCACGATCTCGAGGTCGGTGCCCATCGTCTGGATCGCGCCGTTCGCGCCCGCCAGTTCGGCGGGAACGGCGTACGAGGCGGTGGCGGCCTCGTCGCGCGGCGCGCCGAACGCGCGCACCCGAACGTCGAGTTCGGGAAGCGCCCGCAGCGCCTTCACGAGCTCGGTCGCGTGCACTCCCGCCCCCCCGTAGATCTCGGGCGGATACTCCTTCGTGATGAGGTCGACTCGCATGTCACGAACGCTAGTACACGGGGCACGGGGGTCCTAGGGTGGACGCATGCCCGGTGCGCCAAAGGTCTTCGGAATCATCCTCGCCGGAGGCGAGGGCAAGCGACTCATGCCTCTCACGGCCGACCGTGCGAAGCCCGCCGTGCCGTTCGGCGGGCAGTACCGACTGATCGACTTCGCGATCTCGAACCTCATCAACTCCGGGCTGCGTCAGATCGTCGTGCTGACGCAGTACAAGTCCCACAGCCTCGACCGGCACATCTCGCAGAACTGGCGCATGTCGCCCATGCTCGACAGCTATGTGGCGTCGGTGCCGGCGCAGCAGCGACTGGGCAAGCGCTGGTTCTCGGGCTCCGCCGACGCGATCCTGCAGAGCCTCAACCTCATCAACGACGAGCAGCCCGACATCGTCGTGGTGGTCGGCGCCGACCACGTGTACCGCATGGACTTCCGCCAGATGCTGGCCTCGCACATCGCCACCGGCGCGCGCGCGACGGTCGCCGGCATTCGCCAGCCCATCGGGCTGGCGAACCAGTTCGGTGTCATCGACGTCGATCCGGCCCACCCCGAGCACATCCGCGAGTTCCTCGAGAAGCCGCAGAACCCCACGGGACTGCCGGACTCGCCCGGCGAGGTGCTCGCCTCGATGGGCAACTACATCTTCGACGCCGACGCGCTCATCGAGGCGGTCGACCTCGACGGCGAGCTGCCGACCTCGAACCACGATATGGGCGGCGACATCGTGCCCTACTTCGTCAGCCGCGGTGAGGCCAGCGTCTACGACATGACGCACAACGACGTGCCGGGATCGAACGACCGGGACCGCTACTACTGGCGCGATGTCGGCACGATCGACTCGTTCTTCGACGCCCACATGGACCTCATCTCGACCCTGCCCGTGTTCAACCTGTACAACACGGCCTGGCCGATCCACTCGCAGCTGGTCAACTCCCCGCCGGCGAAGTTCGTGCGCGACTCGGTGGGCCGCATCGGCAACTCGATCGACTCGATCGTCTCGCTCGGCTCGGTGCTGTCCGGCACGCACCTCGAGCGCAGCGTCGTCGGCCCCTGGACCCTGGCGGGCGGCGGCTCGACGATCACCGACTCGGTGCTCTTCGACCGCGTGCAGGTCGGGCAGGGCGCCCGCATCCATCGTGCGATCCTCGACAAGAACGTGCTGCTGGCCCCCGGCGCGACGGTCGGCGTCGATCGGGAACGCGACCTCGACCGCGGCTTCACCGTGACCGATTCGGGCATCACGGTCGTCGGCAAGGGCATGCGCGTCGACCGATAGCGGCACCGCGGGCGTGTGAGCCACGCCGCACGCGGCATTACCGTTGACGTATGCCCGATGCCTCCGCGCGCTTCCTGGTCGTGCTCGACGCCGACTCCACCCTGATCCGCAACGAGGTGATCGAGCTGATCGCCGACGAGGCCGGACGCGCAGCCTCCGTCGCCGCGGCCACGGAGGCCGCGATGCGCGGCGAGGTGGACTTCGCGACGAGCCTGCGCTCGCGTGTCGGCGAGCTGGCCGGTGTCCCGGTGTCAGCGTTCGCGCGCGTGCTGTCGCGCATCGAGCCGACACCCGGGGTGCGCGAGCTCATCGCGGCGGTGCACGCGCGCGGCGGTCGCGTGGGCGTGGTGTCCGGCGGCTTCCACGAGATCCTCGACACGGTCGCCCCCGACCTGGGCGTCGATATGTGGCGCGCGAACCGCCTCACGGTCACCTCGGGGCCCGACGGTGACGCCCTCTCCGGCGTCGTCGACGGAGAGATCGTGGATGCCGAGGGCAAAGCCGCCGCGCTTCGGGAGTGGGCCGCCCAGCACGGCGTTGCGCTTCACCGCACGATCGCGATCGGCGACGGGGCCAACGATCTGCGGATGATGGCGGTCGCCGGCCTCGGCATCGCGTTCAACGCGAAGCCGGCGGTGCGCGCCCAGGCCGACGTCGTGATCGGCCCGGTCGACCTGCGCGAGGTCATCCCGCTCCTGCCGTGAGGCCCGGCAGGCTGCTGGCCCGGGTCAGTGCCCCATGCCGAGGCCGCCGTCGACCGGGATGACGGCGCCAGAGATGTACGCGGCGTCGTCCGAGGCGAGCCACGCAACGACGCCGGCGACCTCGTCGGGCGTCGCGAAGCGACCCGCGGGGATGCTGCGCTTGTACTCCGCCTGGGTCTGGTCGGGAAGCGCCGCGGTCATGTCGGTCTCGATGAACCCGGGGGCCACGACGTTTGCCGTGATGCCGCGACCGCCCAGCTCGCGCGTGAGCGAACGCGCGAAGCCGACGAGCCCGCTCTTGGACGAGGAGTAGTTGATCTGCCCGGCCGAGCCGTAGAGCCCGACGACGCTCGAGATGAGGATCACCCGACCCCACTTGGCGCGCAGCATGCCCTTCGAGGCGCGCTTGACGACGCGGAACGCGCCGCCGAGATTGGTCGACACGACGCTGTCGAAGTCGTCCTCGGTCATGCGCAGCAGCAGCATGTCCTTCGTGACACCGGCGTTGGCGACGACGATCTCGACCGGGCCGAGGGATGCCTCGACCTCGGTGAACGCGGCGTCGACGGCCGCGGCATCGGTCACATCGGCACGCACGGTGAGGGTGCCCTCGGGGCCCTCGCCGGAGCGGGCGGTCACGGCCACTCTGTAGCCTTCGGCGACGAAGCGCTCGGCGATGGCGCGGCCGATGCCGCGGTTTCCGCCGGTGACGAGGACGACGCGATCGTTGGGCATGTGCAGCTCCCGAGAGGTGGGGTGGATCGGGCCCCAGCCTAGCGGGATGGCGTTGACAGGCCCGACGGCCACTGGAACGCTGGAACGCGACCCAGAGAGGCTCCCCATCATGAGCGAACCGACGCCCGACGCCGCGGCGCACCAGCCGAATCCCCCCGCACAGCCGCAGCCTGTCGCCGAGCCGAGCGCCTATGCGCCGCCGGCCGCCTACCCGCCCGCGCCGGCCGCGTACCCGCCGGCTCCGCAGTACCCCGCCAGCGGCGCGTACCGGTCCGCTCCCCCTTACGGCGCGCAGTCGGCGTACCCTTCTGCGCCCGCCTACGGCGGCGGATACGCGCAGCAGCCCGGCACGAACACGCTGGCGATCGTCTCGCTCATCGCGTCGATCGTGGGGTTCACGGTCATCCCGTTCATCGGCTCGGTCGTCGGAGTCATCACGGGCCACATGGCGCTGTCGCAGATCAAGCGCACGCAGGAGCAGGGCCGCGGCCTCGCGATCGCGGGCCTCATCGTCGGCTACGTCGGCATCGGCCTGACCCTGCTGTCGGTGGTGCTGCTGCTTGCGCTGGTGCCCGCGTTCGTCACGTTGATCACGGAGCTTCCCCGCAGCGTCTGATCGCGCGATCAGACCGCCCGGGCGGCGCCACGTGCGCGCCGAGCCGTGGATGATCCGCGCCTGCTCGCGCGGCGTAGGCTGGACGCACCGTGAAGAACTCGACCAAGGCCACATCGGCCACATCGTTGCCGCGCGCCCCGCGCGACGACGCGAGCGCGCGCTCGAAGAAGTACATCGTCATGATGAGCGTCCGTGTCGTGTGCTTCCTGCTCATGGTGCTGGTGACGCCCTACGGCTGGTACACGTGGATCTTCGCCGCGGGGGCGATCTTCCTGCCGTACATCGCGGTCGTGATCGCCAACGTCGGCAAGAACGAGCCCGTCGCGCCGATCGAGAGTCCGGAGCGCGCGCTGCCGCAGGCGCCCACGACCCGGACACCTGCGCGCTCGGCCGCCGACACGGTCATCCGCATCGAAGAGACGCGGTCGCTGCCCGTGTCGTCCGACGACGCGCCGCCGCAGGACGGGACGGCGGCGTGAGCGCCCCGGCCGTCGAGTGCTCACGCGCCGGATGCCGCGAACCCGCGCTGTGGCGCGTGCAGTGGCGCAATCCACGCATCCACGCCGAAGACCGCCGCAAGACGTGGGTCGCGTGCGACGAGCACCGCGACTACCTGCGCGACTTCCTCGCGGCGCGGAGCTTTCCCGTCGAGGTGTCGCGGCTGGAGGCATCCGCCCGCGAAGCCGTGGAGCGCACGCGATGAGCCTCAAGACCGCGCGCCCCGCGGTGCGCTGGAGCGTCTACGTGCTCGTCGCGATCGTGTTCGCCGTCGCGTGCGGATTCCTCTCGAACTGGCAGTTCTCACGCAACACGCAGCGCGCCGCGCAGCTCGCACTCGTCGCGGCGAACTACCACGCCCCGCCCGTCTCGCTCGACGAGGCGATCCCGTCCGGCTCGGCGCTAGACCCCGCCGACGAGTGGCAGCCCGTCGAGCTGGTCGGCCAGTACCTGCCCGCAGACCAGCTGCTGGCGCGCAACCGCGCGCACGGCGGCACTGCGGCGTACGAGGTGCTGGTGCCGTTTCGCACCGAGAACGGCCGCGTGCTGCTGATCGACCGCGGCTGGCTCGCACCCGGCAGCGCCCAGCCCCTCCCCGACGAGATCCCTGCGGCCCCCGAGGGCGAGGCGAGGGTGATCGTGCGCCTGCGACCCGGAGAGCCCGTCCCGTCGTCCGGTCGCGGCGCCGACGAGGGCCAGGTGCCGACTATCAACCTGCCGCTCGTGGCCGAGCAGCTCTCCCCCGCCGTGAGCGACGCCCTCGAGCAGAGCGCCTACGGGCTCATGGTCTCCGAGGATCCGGCGCCTGCGACCCGTCCGCAGACGCTCGAGTCGCCCTCCGACGACCCCGGTCCCCACCTGTCGTACGCGATCCAGTGGATCCTCTTCGCCGTGATGGGCTTCGTCTTCATCGGCTACATCATCCGCACCGAGCGCGCGCGCCGCCGCGAAGACGCCGAAGAGGCCGAGGCCGCCGCGCGCACCGAGGACGAGTCGACGGATGCCGCAGCCGTCGCGCCCGCCGAGGACGAGAAACCCGCCCCCGCGCCCTTGCCGCGCCGGCGCCACCGCGACCGCGACGCCGAGGACGAGGACGCGCTGCTCGACACCGCAGGGCGCTGACGCCCCGCGCGCGACCGCTCACGCCGCGGCTGCTCGACCACCGGACTTGCTGATCACGCCAGCGTGATCAGGTCGATGTAGTCGCGACCCCAGATGTCTTCGACGCCGTCGGGGAGGATGAGCACGCGTTCGGGGTTGAGCGCCCGCACGGCGCCCTCGTCGTGCGAGACGAGCACCACCGCGCCCTCGTAGTGGGCGAGGGCGCCGAGGATCTCTTCGCGCGAGGCGGGGTCGAGGTTGTTCGTCGGCTCGTCCAGGAGCAGCATGTTCGCGCTCGAGACGACGAGGGTGGCAAGCGACAGGCGCGTCTTCTCACCGCCCGAAAGCACGCCCGCGGGCTTGAGCACGTCGTCGCCGGTGAACAGGAACGATCCGAGCACCTTGCGGGCCTCGGTGGCGTTGATGTCAGGGGCGGCCGACATCATGTTCTCGAGCACCGAGCGCGACACGTCGAGGTTCTCGTGCTCCTGCGCGTAGTAGCCGATCTTGAGGCCGTGGCCGGGCTCGATCACGCCGGTGTCGGGCTTGTCGACGCCGGCGAGCATGCGCAGCAGCGTCGTCTTGCCGGCGCCGTTGAGGCCGAGCACGACGACCTTCGACCCGCGGTCGATCGCGAGGTCGACGTCGGTGAAGATCTCGAGCGAGCCGTACGACTTCGACAGCCCCGAGGCCATGAGCGGGGTCTTCCCGCACGGCGCGGGCTTGGGGAACCGCAGTTTCGCGACGCGCTCCTCCTGCCGCACCTCGTCGAGTCCGGCGAGCATCTTCTCGGCGCGAGCGACCATCTGGTGGGCCGCGGCGGCCTTCGAGGCCTTCGCGCCGAACCGCGCCGCCTGCTGCTGCAGGACGCTCGCCTTCTTCTCGACGTTGGCGCGCTCCTTCTTGCGGCGCTCCTCGTCGGCCACCCGCTGGCGCAGGTAATTCTTCCAGTTCATGTTGTAGACGTCGATGACCTGGCGGTTCGCGTCGAGGTAGAAGACGCGGTTGACCGTCTCGCCGACGAGCTCGACGTCGTGGCTGATCACGATCAGCCCGCCCTTGTAGTTCTTCAAGAACTCGCGCAGCCACACCACGCTGTCGGCGTCGAGGTGGTTCGTGGGCTCGTCGAGGATCATCGTCTGCGCGTCCGAGAAGAGGATGCGCGCCAGCTCGATGCGGCGGCGCTGGCCGCCCGAGAGCGTCTTAAGGGGCTGGTCGAGGATGCGATCGGGCAGCGACAGGTTGTGCGCGATCGAGGCGGCCTCGGCCTCGGCCGCGTAGCCGCCGAGGGCTTCGAAGCGCTCGGTGAGGTTGGCATACTTGCGCATGGCGCGGGCTGCGGCATCGGCGTCGTCGGAGGCCATCGCGAGGGATGCCTCATGCATGCCGATCGCGAGGGTTCCGAGGCCGCGCGCGTCGAGGATGCGTGTGCGCGCGAGCATCTCGGGGTCGCCGGAGCGCGGGTCCTGGGGCAGGTAGCCGAGTTCGCCGGAGCGGTCGACCTTGCCGTCCGCGGGGATGAGATCTCCCGCGAGCACCTTCGTGAGTGTCGTCTTGCCGGCGCCGTTGCGGCCGACCAGCCCGATCTTGTCGCCGTCGGAGACGCGGAACGACACGTCGGACATGAGCACGCGGGCGCCCACGCGGATCTCGAGGTCATGCACGGCGAGCACAGCGGACGTCCGTTCTAGCGGGGGTGGAAGGCGGCCGATCGGCCTCCCTCAGCCTACCGTGGGGCCGCTGGACGCTTGCCGTCCGCACGATCGGAGGGCCCGTCTTTTGTCGAAACCGCCCATGATCGCCTCCCTGTCGGCCTCTAGGCTGGAAGGAATGCCGCGTCGCACCGGACGCGGACACCACTGCCGAAGGGGTCACATGTCTGCTGTCGCCACCGCCTCCCCGAGCACCCGCCGCGTGCTCGCCGACGTCATCGCCCGTCCGTCGTCGCGTGCGCGCGCCTTCGCCGTGGACGCCGGTCTCGTCGCCGCCGGCGCCGCGCTGGTCGCGCTGCTCGCCCAGATCGAGATCCCGCTGTGGCCCGTGCCGATCACCGGCCAGACCCTCGGTGTGATCGTCGTCGGCGCCGCCCTCGGCGCGTGGCGCGGCGCTGCCGCCCTGACAACGTACCTGCTCGTCGGGCTCGCCGGCCTGCCGGTCTTCGCCGGCTTCACCGGGTCGATCGCCGCCGTCGCCAAGCCCAGCTTCGGCTTCGTGATCGGCTTCATCGTGTCGGCGTTCGTCGCCGGCTGGTTCGCCGAGCGCGCGTGGGACCGCAAGCCCTGGCTCGCGTTCCTCGGGTTCGCCGCGGCGAGCGTGGTGCCGTTCCTCTTCGGCATCCCCTACATGGCGCTCATCCTGAATGTCTTCGGCGGCGCGGGGCTCTCGTTCGGGCAGGTCCTCGAGTTCGGCCTGCTTCCGTTCATCGTGGGCGGCCTGGTGAAGGCCGCCATCGCGGCGCTCGCGATCCCCGGCGCGTGGGCGCTCGTGCGCCGGGCGGATGCGACGAAGAAGTCCTGACGAAAGGGTCGATCCGCTCCCGATTCGCTGTCCAGAGGCCCCGGCTCGCGCCGGGGCCTCTGGCGTCGGGGGCGGCAATCGGATTCGCGGCGCCTCCTCCGCGTAGGTAAAGTAAGCCTGTCCTTACTTCTACTTGGAGGTTCTGTCGTGCCCCGACTCCGATCCGCTGTCGCCGCCACTGTCCTGGCGGCGATCGCAACCCTGGCCCTCGCGGCCTGCTCGACTTCGACGGATGCCGGCTCCGCCGGTGCCGATGCTGCCGTGAGCGACGGCTTTCCCGTCACGATCGAGCACGCCTTCGGCCAGACCGTCATCGAGTCCAAGCCCGAGCGCGTCGCCACCGTGGCGTGGTCGAACCAGGAGGTCCCGCTCGCGCTGGGCGTGGTGCCGGTGGGCATGGCGGGCGTCGACTGGGGCGACGACGACGGCGACGGCGTGCTGCCGTGGGTCGAGGACAAGCTCGAAGAGCTCGGCGCCGAGACCCCGGTGCTGTTCGACGAGACCGACGGCATCGACTTCGAGGCCGTCGCCGACACACAGCCCGACGTGATCCTCGCCGCGTACTCGGGCCTCACGCAGGAGGAGTACGACACCCTCTCGAAGATCGCGCCGGTCGTGGCCTACCCCGAAGTCGCATGGGGCACCTCGCTCGAGGACATGATCCGCCTCAATTCGAAGGCCATCGGCCTCGCCGCGGAGGGAGACGCCCTTATCGACGAGCTGCACGGTCAGATCGACACGGCGCTGGCGGACTTTCCCGAGCTGAAGGACTCGTCGGTGCTGTTCTCCTACATCGACCCCTCGGACTTCAGCCAGATCGGCTTCTACACGACGCTCGACACCCGCCCCGGGTTCCTCAAGAGCCTCGGCATCCCGATGCCGGCGATCGTCACCGAGGAGTCCGAGGGCACCGACCAGTTCTACACGTCGGTCAGCGCCGAGCAGGCCGACCGCTTCGAGGACGTCGACCTGTTCGTGACGTACGGCGACGCGGCCGGCTCGATCATCCCGCAGCTGCAGGCCGACCCGCTGCTGTCGAAGATCCCCGCGATCGCCGCGGGCCACATCGCGATCCTCGAGGAATCGACCCCGCTCGCGGCATCGGCCAACCCGTCCCCGCTGTCGATCGGGTGGGGCATCCACGACTACTTCGCTCTGCTCGCCGGCGCGCTCGGCTGACCCGGGACCCCCTCGGTTGAGCACTGCCCAGACCCGCACGCCGCTGCCGGATGCCGCAACCCTGCGACGCCCGGCAGCGGTGCGTCTGGCGTGGCTGGGCGCGGGGCTCGTGCTGCTTGCGGCGCTGTGTGCGGCATCGGTCGCCTTCGGCGTGCGCGAAGTGTCGTTCGGCGACATCCTCGCGGGACTGGCAGGCGACACGAGCGGCGTCGCCCAGTCCGCAGTCGTCGCGCGTCTGCCGCGCACCGTGCTCGCGATCCTGGTCGGCGTCGCCCTCGCCCTGTCGGGCGCCTCGATCCAGGCCGTCACACGCAACCCGCTCGCCGACCCCGCGATCCTCGGAGTCTCGGGGGGTGCTGCACTCGCGGTCGTCATCGGAATCGCGTTCTTCGGATTGTCGCAGCCGTACGCGGTGATCGTGGTCGCCACGATCGGCTCGGCGGGCGCCGCGGCGTTCGTCTACACGGTCGGCTCGCTCGGCCGCGGCGGGGCGACGCCGCTCAAGCTCGCCCTCGCCGGCGCCGCCAGCTCCGCCGCGTTCGCCTCCCTCGTGAGCGCGATCCTGCTGCCGCGCGTCGACATCATGGAGTCGTTCCGCTTCTGGCAGATCGGCGGCGTCGGGGGCACCACGTGGGACCGCATCGGCGTCGCGCTCCCCTTCATCGTGCTCGGCGTGGTGGTGTGCCTCGCGTGCGCACGGGGCATGAACTCCCTCGCCCTCGGCGACGACCTCGCGGCGGGCCTCGGCGAGAACGTCGCACGCACGCGGCTCATCTCGTTCATCGGCGCGGTCATCCTGTGCGGCGCGGCGACCGCCGTCGCCGGCCCGATCGCGTTCGTCGGGCTCGTCGTCCCGCACCTGTGCCGTCTGCTCGTGGGCACCGATCACCGCTGGCTGCTGCCGTTCACGGCCGTGGTCGGCGCGTGCCTGCTGGTGGCTTCGGACGTCGTCGGCCGCGTGATCGCGCGCCCCGACGAAGTCGAGGTCGGCGTCATCACAGCGCTCGTGGGCGCGCCGGTGTTCATCTGGATCGTGCGTCGCCAGAAGGTGCGCGAGCTGTGAGCATGATGATCCACTCGAGACCGAAGGCCGCCTCCGCGGCGTCCCCCGCGGTGCGGGCCGTCGCGGCCGGGCGCCGTCGGCGCGCGCGACGCCGCGTGATGGTCACAGCCTCGCTGGGCGCGGCGATCCTCGTCGTCTTCGCGCTGTCGCTCATGGTCGGACGCACCTTCTACGCTCCGGCGGATGTGATCGCGGTGCTGCTCGGCGACACGGTGCCCGGCGCGTCGTTCACGATCGGCGAGCTGCGGCTGCCGCGCGCGGTGCTGGGCGTGCTCGCCGGGTTCTCCTTCGGCATCGCGGGCGTGACGTTCCAGACGATGCTGCGCAACCCGCTCGCCTCCCCCGACATCATCGGCATCACCTCGGGCGCGGGCGCCGCGGCCGTGTTCGGCATCGTCGTGCTGTCGGCGAGTCAGGCGACGGTGTCGCTTCTCGCCCTCGCCGGCGCGGTGCTGACGGCCATCGCGATCTACCTGCTCTCGAACAAGGGCGGCTTCGCGGGAACGCGGCTCATTCTGATCGGCATCGGGGTGGCCGCGATGCTCGACGCCGGGGTCACGTACCTGCTGTCCAACGCCGCCGCGTGGGATCTGCAGGCGGCCATGCGCTGGCTCACCGGAAGCCTCAACGCCGCAAGCTGGCAGACGGTGCTCCCGCTGGCCGTCGCGTGCGCGCTGCTCGTGCCGGTGTTGCTCTCGCAGTCGCGCGGGCTCGGCGTGCTGCGCCTGGGCGACGACTCGGCCGCAGGCCTGGGGGTGCGAGTCACCGGCACGCGCGTGGCTGCGATCCTCGCCGCCGTCGCCCTGCTCGCCTTCGCCACGGCAGCGACCGGACCGATCGCGTTCGTGGCCTTCATGGCCGGCCCGATCGCCGCACGCATCGTGGGGCCTGGCGGCTCGCTCCTGGTGCCGTCCGGATTCGTCGGGGCGCTCCTGGTCCTGGTCGCAGACCTCGTCGGCCAGTTCGCGTTCGACGCGCGCTATCCGGTCGGTGTCATCACCGGCGTCCTCGGCGCCCCCTACCTCATCTACCTGCTCATCAGGACGAACCGCTCCGGAGGCTCGCTATGACCGCGACCCACTCCCTGTCGGCCGAGGCGCTGACGCTCGCCTACGGCGACCGCACGATCATCGAGGGCCTCGACCTGCAGATCCCTCCCGGCCGCATCACCGCGATCGTCGGGGCGAACGGATGCGGCAAGTCGACGCTCCTGCGCGCGCTCGCGCGCCTCATCCCGGCCCGCGCCGGGCGCGTCGTGCTCGACGGCAAGGACCTCCACGCGCGCCACACGAAGGAGGTCGCCCGCACGCTCGGCCTCCTGCCGCAGAGCCCGATCGCGCCGGAGGGGATCGCGGTGGCAGACCTGGTCGGCCGGGGGCGGCATCCGCATCAGAAGATGCTCGCGCGGTGGAGCCCGCGCGACTACGAGATCGTCGCCCAGTCGCTCGAAGCGACCGGGACCGCAGACCTCGCCGACCGGTCCGTGGACGAGCTGTCGGGTGGCCAGCGCCAGCGCGTGTGGATCGCGATGGCCCTCGCGCAAGAGACCGACATCCTGCTGCTCGACGAGCCCACCACCTTCCTCGACGTCGCGCACCAGGTCGAGGTGCTGGACCTGTTGACCGACCTCAACCGCGACCGCGGCACGACGATCGTGATGGTGCTGCACGACATGAACATGGCAGCCCGCTACGCCGACCACCTGTTCGCGCTGCGCGATGGACGGGTCGTGGCCAGCGGCGCCCCGCAGGAGGTCCTGACCGCCGACCTCATCCGCGAGGTGTTCGACCTCGACGCGCTCGTCGTGCCCGACCCGGTGTCGGGCTCCCCGATCGTCCTTCCCCGCGGACGCCACCACGTCGTGGCCCCCGACGCCGCGCAGTCCGCCTCTCACCCGACAGGAGTCGCCGATGGCACCGACCGCTGACACCCACCGCTTCTTCCGGGTCCGCGTGACCGCGATCACCGATCTCACCCCGAGCTTCCGCCGGTTCACGTTCGGCGCCGACGACCTCGCGGAGTACGGCGACCCGGGCCTGGACCAGCGCATCAAGATCGTCTTCCCCACGGCCGATGCGGGCCTGGACGCCATGCCCACGGGCGAGGACTGGTACACCGCGTGGCGCGAGCTTCCCGAGTCGGCGCGTCCGCCGTTTCGCACCTACACGACCCGGTATGTGCGAAACGACGCCCGCGAGGTGGACGTCGACATGGTGGCGCACGAGGTGTCCGGCCCCGCCTCCGAGTGGATCGCCCGCGCCGAGCTCGGCGACGAGGTGCTGATCTTCGCTCCGACCACCGCGCACACCGGGGTCAGCTACGGCATCGACTTCGTCCCGCCGGCGCAGGTCGACGACATCCTGCTGGCCGGCGACGAAACCGCGGCGCCCGCGATCGCGGCGATTCTCGAGCAGCTTCCGCGCGATGCGCGCGGCACCGTCGTGCTCGAGGTGCCGCACGAAGCCGACACGGCGTATCTGCCGCGGCATCCCGGCTTCGACTATCGCCTGCACGCGCGGGGCGCCGAGCGTCACGCGCACCTGGTCGCGTCGGTGACGGATGCCGCGGCCCGCCTGGCACCGGCCGGTCGCGGCGCCGACGTCGAAGAGATCGACATCGACACCGACATCCTGTGGGAGGTGCCGCGCACAGCGAAGGGCGGCGCCGCGCTCAAGAGCGCGCGGCTCTACGCGTGGCTGGCGGGAGAGGCCAGCGCCATCAAGGCACTGCGCCGTCACCTCGTGACAGACAGGGGCGTCGACCGGCGCGCAGTCGCGTTCATGGGCTACTGGCGCCTCGGCAAGGCCGAGGTCTGATCCGCTCGGGTCATCGCACCGGCGACGCCTCGTGCGCGTGCCCCATGCGCAGCCCCGGCACCAGGGCGAGCACTGCCAGCAGCGCCCCGATCGCGAACACGGCGGGGAATCCGGCATCCGTCCCCGTGAGGGCGGTGAAGGCGAGCCCCATCGCGGCGATCGTGGTGGCGGCGCCGACGGAGTCCGAGATCGACAGGGCGGATGAGTTGAAGCCCTGGTTCTGCGCCGTCGAGTACGCGAGGGTGAGCACGGTCAGCCGCGGATACATGAGGCCCATGCCGCTGCCGGCGAAGGCCCAGCCGACGATGATGACCCACGCCGGAAACCCCAGGAGCGCCGACAGCCCGACGATGACCATCGCTGCCAGCAGCTGAGAGGCGCCGATCAGCGTGATGCGCGTGTTGCCGAGGCGGTCGCCGACGCGTCCCTGCACGTCTGCCGCGGCGGCCCACATGACGGCGGCGGCGGTCAGGCCCAGGCCCGCCCACACGGGCGAGAACCCGTAGTCGTCGATGAGCAGGTACGGCACGTAGATCTCGGCGCCGAACAGGGCCCCGGCGATGACGCCGCGCATGAGGATCACGCTCGGAAGCCCCCGTCCGGCGTGCAGGGTGCGCCGAGGCAGCAGGGGCCTGACGGCGAACGCGATGACGATGACCGATGCCGCGGCCACCGGCAGCGCGAAGGCATCGAGCTCTCCGGCGAGGCTCAGCGCGAGCGCGCCGAGCGCGACGATCACCGCGCACACCAATCGCGGTGCGATGCGGGCCGTGGACGGATGCTCCGTCTCGAGCGGCGTGCCCCACAGGCGGGTCGCGACCATCACGAACGCCACGATGGTGAGCACCGCGACGCCGAGGAATACCCAGCGCCAGTGCAGGTATTCCGCCACCGCTCCGGCGAGGAACGGGCCGACCAGCGACGGCACCACCCACGCGGCCGAGAAGGCGGCGAACACGCGACCGTGGAGCGTCGACGGGTACACCCGCGCGACGACCACGTAGAGCGCGACCACCTGGCCACCGGTGCCGAGCCCCTGGACGAGGCGTCCGACGACGAGCACGCCCATGTCGGAGGCGAAGCCGGCGAGCACGAGCCCGCCGACGAACAGCACCACCGAGGCGGTCAGCGGCCACACCGGCCCGGAGCGGTCGCTCCACGCGCCGACCGCGACCATGCCGATCACGCTCGTCGCGAGGGTCCCCGAGAACGAGATCGCATACAGGGCCGCGCCGTCGAGCTCGGCGCTGACCACCGGCATCACGGTGGTGACCGCGAGCGCCTGCATCGCGGCGAGGAACACCATGGCGACCGCGCCCGCGGTCACCCACACGTACCGCGGACTCCACACGCCGGTGGCCGCGGACGACGGGGTGGTCACGACGCGGCCAGCGCGCCGATCCGGGTGACGGCCTCGCGCAGGGTTTCGGGAGCGCACGCGAAGTTGATCCGCACGTGCCCGATTCCCTCCTCGCCGAACAGCGGCCCGTGGTGGAGCGCGACCTTCGCATCGCGTCGGATGCGCGGCGAGGGGTTGTCGCCCCACCCGTACGCCGAGACGTCCACCCACGCCAGGAATCCTGCATCAGGCACGAGGTAGACCGCTTCGGGCAGGTGCTCGGCGAGCAGCTCCGCCAGCAGCCTGCGGTTGTGGTCGAGGGCTCTGAGGAGCGCCTCGAGCCAGGCGTCGCTCTCGGGCGAGAACGCGGCCACGTTCGCGAGGGCGCCGAACAGGCCGGTGCGCCACTCCACCTCGGACGGGAGGCCGCCGAGCAGCTCGATCTGGGGCGCACTGCCGCCCACCATCACGGCGCACTTGAGGCCCGCGAGGTTGTAGGTCTTGCTGGCGCTGGTGACCGCGTAGCCGATCGCGCGCGCCGTGTCTGACACCGAGAGGAACGGGGTGAACGGGTGGCCGGCGTGAGCGAGCGGCCCGTGGATCTCATCGCTGATGACGGCGGCGCCGAATCGAGCGGCGACGTCGGCGAGCTGTGCCAGGGTCTCAGCGTGGTGGGCGGTGCCGGTGGGGTTGTGGGGGTTGCACAGCAGCACGGCGCGGGCGCCACCGGCCAGGGCCGCCTCGACGCCGACGAGATCGATCGCCCACCCGGCATCCGTCTTGTCGAGCGGGACGCGCAGCGCGACGCCCCCCGCCTCCTCCACGGTGTCGAAGAACGGCGGGTACACGGGCGGCATCACCACGACGCTGTCGCCCGGCCTGATGACGCGACGCAGGATCTCGACGACGCCCATCATGACGTCGCCGGTCCAGAAGACCGCGGCGGGATCGACGTCCCAGCCGAGGCGACGGCTGGCGAACCCGGCGAACGCCTCGCGGATTCCGGGATCGGGGGGCGTGTAGCCGGTGTCGCCGAGCTCGACCGCGCGCGCGAGCGAACGGGTGATCGCCGGAGCGAGGGGGTAGTCCATCTCGGCGACGAACATCGGGATCACGTCTTCCTCGTAGCTGCGCCATTTCGTGCTGCTCCGCTGGCGGAGGAGTTCGATGGGCAGTGCTTCAAGGGGGGTGACGCTCACCCTTCCCAGCCTAGCGAGGCAGACGGATGCCTCGCCTCCTCTGACGCGCGACACTCGCCGCCGTCGGCCTCACCACATGACCCCCACCGAATGTCCGAAGAACCATCAACCCGGCTCGTGCCGCAGCAGGCGCGCGTTGACCTGACGAACGGTCGCCCGCGGCGACGGCGGCCCGGGAACGGAGCGCGGCAGTCATGTGGCGCTCTGGGCGCACCAGACGAACCCGGGCCGGCGGTGCAGCTGGGCTCGGGCCGTCATGCGCGCCAGTGTCACGACGCCGTCGACGGGTGCGCCCTGCGGCGCGCGCAACTCGGCATCGGGGCGGAGCTCTCGGAAGGACCGTTCGAACGACTCTGTGAACACCCCGCCGGCCTCGAAGACGCCGCCGGCGTACGATGCGACCGCAGGCACGCCGGACACGAGGGCCGCCGCGAGGGTGGTGGCGACGTGTGCGCCGGCCGTCGACATGATTTCGACGGCTGCCGCGTCGCCATCAGCGGCGAGAGCGGCCACTTCGGGCGCGAACGACGCGAGCACACCCGCGCGATCCTGCTGGGTGTACAGCTGCGACGGCCACGTCTCGGTCGCGCCGAACCGCTTGCGGGCGGCGCCGAGCAGAGCCGCACCGTGCGACGAGCGCCCATCGTGCGCGGCGGCGGCGACCTGGAGTGCCTGGATGCCGATCCACACGCCGGCACCACGATCGCCGACGAGGTGACCCCAGCCGTCGACACGCTGCCAGGTGCTCGCGAAGTCGGTGCCGAGCGCGATCGAACCGGTTCCCACCGCCACCACCGCGCCGGCTTGTCCGCCGAGCGCCCCGAGGTGGGTCGTCACGAGGTCTCCGGCCACGGTCACGGCGGCCTCCGCGATCCCCGCCGTCGCCGCGATCGCAGTGCGCATCGCATCGGGCTCGGGCACGAGGGTCGCAAGTCCGGTGGCGCCGACTGCGATCGCGGCGAGGTCGTCGCGGGCGTCGGGCCACTCATCCAGAGCAGCCCGGACGGCCGCACCGGCGACATCGGGCACGGTGCTTCCCGAGCCGGTCACCGCGGCGCGCTCCCCGTGCAGCATCCGCGACCCCCCGTCCGAAGGTTCGGCCGGCGCCAGGACCACGCGGCTGCCCGTGCCGCCCAGGTCGATGCCGAGAACCCTGGCCACGCCTACTTGCTCATCCCCGCGGTGAGGCCCGACACGATCTGCTTCGTCGCGAACAGGAACAGCACGACCAGCGGGATGGTCGCGAGCGTCAGGCCCGCGAACAGCGTCGCCCAGTCGGTCTGGTACTCGCCGAAGAACCGCGTGATGCCGACCGGAAGCGTGTACGCGTCCTGGTCGCGGATGAGGATGAGCGGATAGAAGAAGTCGTTCCACACCGGCACGAAGCGGAACACGACGACCGTGGCGATAGCGGGCCGAACGAGCGGCAGATGAACGCGCAGGAACGTTGTGAACGGCCCTGCGCCGTCCAGGCGGGCCGCCTCGTCGAGCTCGATCGGCAACTGACGGAAGAAGCTGGCGAGCACGAAGGTGGAGAAGGGAATGCCGAGCGCCGAGTACACGAGGATCAGGCTCCACCGGTTGCTGACCATGCCGAGGCTGTCGAGCAGGAAGAACAGCGGCAGGATCGCGAGGTACACCGGAAGCATGAGCCCCGAGAGGAACAGCGCCTCGAGTGTCATGAAGATCCGCGACTTGGTGCGGGCGAACGCGTAGGCCGCCAGCAGCGACACCGCGGTCGAGAGCACGACCGATGCGACCGTCACGAAGACCGAGTTGAAGAAGTAGGTCTCGAAGGATGCCGTCACCCACGCCTTCTGGTAGCTCGTGAAGTTCGGCGGAAGAGGCAGCCCGAGCGGGTTGAGCGCCATGTCCTGCGTCGTGCGCAGGGAGTTGCTCACCATGACCAGCAGCGGCGCGATCGACACCAGGGCGTAGAGCCAGAGGAACGAGCCTGTCGCGATGCCTCCGAACGTCACTCTGCGTAGTTTGGCGGGTTGCGCGAAGCGCTCGGGTGCCGGCTGTTCGGTGCGCGACTCGGAGTCCGAGAGCGCGGTCTGTGCGATTGCCATCAGTAGAGCCTCCGTTCGGCACGGCGCATGAGCCACGTCATGAGGATCGCGACGCCGAAGATGAACAGGAACAGGAGGGTCGCGATCGCCGACGACGTGCCGATCGCGTTCGATGATCCGGACTCGAATGCGGTGCGGTAGAAGAGCAGGCTCAGCACGTCGGTGGCGCCGGCCGGGTTGCCTTGCGAGCCGCCGAGGGCGTAGGGGATCGGGAAGGCCTCCATCGCGCCGATGAAGGTGAGCACAGTGACTGTCCCGATCGCCGGCAGCAGCAGCGGGAGGGTGATCGAGCGGAAACGCTGCCACGTTCCCGCGCCGTCGAGGGATGCCGCCTCCTCGAGCTCTTCGGGGATGCCGCCGAGCGCGGCGCCGTAGAGCAGCACCGGAAACCCTATCCACTGCCACGCGGTGACCAGCACGACCACCCAGATCGCCGTGCTCGGGTTGCCGAGCCAGGGCTGGGCGAGAGCCTCCAGGCCGATCGAGCGAAGCACCTGGTTCACCGGGCCGAACAGCGGCGACAGCATGAGCGACCACAGGTAGCCGACGACGAGCGGTGAGACCAGGTACGGGAGCGTGTATACGGTCTGGAAGAAGCGCTTGAGGCGTGCGATGCGGTGCAGGAGCACCGCGAGGCCGAGGCCGATCGTGTTCTGGAACACCATCGCACCGACGAAGAGCAGCAGGTTGTGGACGAAGGCGTTCGGGATCTGCGTGCTGTACGGCAGCTGCGTGAACAGCGTGACGTAGTTGTTCAGTCCCGAGAACCCGTCGCGCACGATGCCCGACCACGAGAAGAACGAATAGCTCAGCGCTGTCAGCAGCGGGTAGAGGATGAAGATCGAGAACAGCAGCAGTGCCGGGAGGACGAAGACCATGCCCACGCGCCGTGGAAGCGTGATGCTCGTCGCGCGGAATCGCCGCCGCGTGGGAGTTGTCGTGGACATGGTCTTCGCACCTTCCTCAGGATCAGCCGATGCTCAGGAGCCCGGGGTGAACCACTGCGAGACGCCGTCCTGCAGCGCCTTCGCGACACCCGCGGGGTCGCTCTCTCCGAGGAACATCTTCTGAACCTGCTCGCCGAGCACCGCGGTGCCCTGCGGCTCGCCGTAGCGGAAGTTCACCAGCAGCAGGTACGGGGCCTGCCCCTTCTGGAAGTTGTCCCACGCCTCCTCCATGACCTCGTCGCTGTAGGTCACGCCGGGGATCGGCGAGAACTGGTTCAGTTCGTCGGCGACGAGTTGTCCGAACTCGGGCGTCGCGAACCAGTTGAGCAGCTCGAAGGCGGCCTCCTTGTTCGGCGACTTCGAGTTGACGGCGAAGTTGCCGTCCGCGTAGGCGGGGCTGACCGGATTCTCCGACACGGACCCATCGGGCAGCGGCACCTGGTACGAGCCGAAGTCGAGGTCGGGCGCCTGAGAGCGGAAGGTCGCGATCTCGAACGAACCGCCGGGGAACTGCGCGGCCTGACCGGACGTGAACTGGATCTGGCTTTCGGTGTAGCTGACGCCGACGGCGTTCGGAGTGAGGTACTTCTGCATATCGTCGACGATCTGCAGCGACGCGACGTAGTCCGCGTCCTCGAACGTCTTCGATCCGTCGAGGATGTCGGACTCGAAGTCCGACCCTCCGTAGCGCGCCGAGCCGACGATGTCGGAGAAGATCGGCAGCATCCAGGCGTCCTTGGCGCCGAGCGCCATCGGCGTCACGCCCGCCGCGAGCAGCGTCTCGTTCACGTCGATGAACTCGTCCCACGTGGTGGGCACGTCCAGGTCGTTCTCTTCGAAGATCGCCTTGTTGTAGAAGACCTGGAGCGTCTGGGTTGCAAGCGGCACGGCATAGAGCTTGCCGTCCTCGCGGCCCTGAGCGCCCGCCAGCACGCTCGGCGCGATGTCGTCGAGTCCCTCCACGATGCCGTCGATGGGCTCGAGCTGGCCGGCCTCGATGTTCGGCTGCAACTGGCCGTACGCGCGCACCATCGGCACATCCGGCCCGTCGCTGCCGGCGAGGCCGGTGGTGAGGATCTGGTTGTACTCGGTGTTCTGGAACGCCTCGAACTCGACGGTCACGCCGGGGTGGACCTTCTCGTAGACATCGAAGATGCGGTTGTACTTCTCGATGTCCTCGGTGCGCCAGGACCACACCTTCAGCGTCACTTCTTCATCGCTCTGGGCCGCCTGCCCGCTCGAATCGCTGGGGGCGCACGCTGCGAGCAGCAGCGCCGATCCCGCCGCCGCGGCGGCGAGGGTGAGGATACGTCGCCTCATGTTCTCTCCTTTGGTGATGATGAGGGATGGGTGTTCGGGTCTTCGGTTTTCGTCAGCGGACCGCGAGTGCGTCCAGGACGGAGCCGTTCGCGGCGGCCAGGAGGATTCGTGCGCGCGCAGGCTCGACATCGGCCAGCGACGCGACGATCGCTGTCTTGAGTTCGCCTTCGCAGGCGTCGAGCAGTGTTCGACTCGCCTCCTCGTCGAGCCCGGTCGCCTGCATGAGGATGCGCACGACGCGTCGGCGCAGCTTCTCGTTCGTCGCGACGACCGAGACCATGAGGTTCGACCAGGTGCGGCCCAGAGCGACCATCAGCGCCGTCGAGAAGCCGTTGAGCACGAGCTTCTGCGTCGTTCCGGCTTTGAGGCGCGTGGAGCCGGTGATCACTTCGGCTCCGGTGTCGACGACGATCGTCAGGTCGGCGAGATGGGCCAGCCCCGGCTGGGGGTTGTTCGCAACGAGCGCGGCATAGGCACCCCGCGCGCGCGCCTCGGCGAGCGCGCCGCCGACATACGGTGTACTGCCCGAGGCGGTCAGACCGATCGCAACATCGTCGGCGGTGAGAGCGGATGCGGCAGCCCGGCCGTTGTCGACCGAGTCCTCGGCGTCCTCGACGGCCTGCACGAGCGCACGGTCGTCTCCGGCGAGGTGAGCGACGATGACGTCGGGTTCGAGATTGAACGTCGGCAGAAGCTCGGCCGCGTCGAGGAACGCGAGCCGGCCGGACGTGCCGGCGCCGAAGTAGTGGACGGATCCTCCGCGGCGCACACGTTCGGCGGCGATCTCGACCAGGTGCGCGAGGTCGGGGAGCACTGCGGCGACGGCCTCGGTGGCGTTGCGGTCCTGCGCGTTGAGCAGTTCGAGCACACCCAGGCTTCCCATCGCGTCGAGCTCGAGCGAATCGGGCAAGCGGCGCTCGGTCGGGGGGACGAACTCGTCACCCATCAGGACCGGGTCGAGTGCCGGGTCGGTGTGCGAACTGGGTGTCGTCATGGGGCAGAGCTCTCTCGATGGATCGTGCGAGTCGGGCCGCGACGGCGTCGTCGCCTGCGGACAATTATGGACGCAATTATCGCTACTGGCAAGTGTTACGGAGATTTTTTCCACATTGCCCGGTTTCCATGCGACGATGGCGGTGTGGATGCGATGCACGATCTGCTCACGCAGGCGCTGGCGTCGGGGCGGCTGAGCGGCTCGGGCGCGGTCGTCGTCGTCGCCTCCGGCGGTGACGTGGTCCAAACGGCAGCAGTGGGCGCCTCAGCTCACGTCGGCGGCGCGGACGGCTGGCCGGTGCCCGCGCCGGTCACGCCCGACACGCTCTTCGACATCGCCTCGATCACGAAGCTCTTCACTGCCGCCGCCCTGCTTGCCGAACTCGACGAACGAGGGCTGGATGATTCGCTGCTCGTCGCGGACGCTCTCCCCGAGTTCCAGGACGGCGATGCGCGCCGCGTGAGCGTGCGGCATCTGCTGACCCATACGGCAGGCTTCGCCCCGAACTGGCGAGCGGATGCCGGCTCCTCGACCGACGAGGCGTTGTCGCGGTTCCGGAGCACACGGCCGGTCGATCCACCGGGACAAACCCACCGCTACTCCTGCATCGGATACCTGTGGGCGGGGCTTCTCATCGAGGCGCTGACCGGACAGACGCTCGACACGGTCATCGCACGGCAGGTGACCGCCCCGCTCGGGATGCGGTCGACGAGCTTCCGGCCCGCTGCACCCCGCACCGCGATCGCGGCGACCGAGGCGCAACCCGGACGAGGCGTCGTACATGGCGAGGTGCACGACGAGGCGGCGGCAGCCCTCGGCGGTGTCGCCGGGAACGCGGGGATGTTCTCGACGGCCGGCGACCTGCTGCGGTTCGCCGAGATGCTACGCCTCGGCGGTGTACACGGCGGCAAAGCGAGTGCTGTCCGAACACGTGATCGAGGGCATGACGACACCGCTCGTTGCCGGACCCGCCTACGGACAGGCGCTGGGCCCGCGTGTCGACGAGCCCTGGATGGCGGCGGGCTCCCGCATCCAGCGCATCGGCCACACCGGGTTCACCGGCACGAGTCTCATGACCGAACCCGGCGGGGAACAGTCGATAGTATTCCTCTCGAATCGCGTGCATCCGTCACGCGACGGCGCCGACATGACAGCCATGCGCACAGCGGTCTCGCGCATGGCGGACAAGCTGTGGGGAGAGGCCTCATGAACGGCGATGTGTTCATCGCGCTGCGCCAGGCGGTTCCGCAGCTGAGCAAGTCCGAGCAGCGCATCGCGAAGGCGGTGCTGGCCGACCCATCGGTCGTCGTCGACTCGACGATCACCGAGCTGGCCGAACGCTACGGCACCTCGGTCGGCAGTGTCGCGCGCTTCTGCCATGCGGTCGGGTTCGCGGGATTCCGCGACTTCCGCGTCGCGATCGCCGCGGCCAACAGCCGCGAAGAGGCCGCGCGCGAGAGCTTCCGCGTCGCCGACGCCGATATCGACCCCGCCGACAGCGCGCTCGAGGTCGTCGCGAAGGTGGCGTATCAGGAGGCGCGGACGATCGAGGAGACAGCGCGCACGCTCGACCTCGACGTGCTCGACCAAGCCGTCGCGGCCGTCCGTGACGCGAAGCGCATCGATGTGTTCGGAGCTGGCTCCAGCGGACTCATCGCGCAGGACCTGCACCAGAAGCTGCACCGCATCGGCCTGATGTGCTTCTGCTTCAGCGATCCCCACCTCGCACTCGCCTCGTTCGCGCTGAGCGGGCCCGACTGCCTCGCGATCGGCATCTCGCACACCGGGCAGACCGTCGAGACGCACCAGATGCTCGAGCTCGCGGCTGCGCAGGGGGCGACAACGCTCGCGATCACCAACTATCCGCGGTCGCCGATCGGCGAGCTCGCCGACCTCGTGCTCACCACCGCGGCACGTGAGACGAGGTTTCGCTCGGGCGCGATGTCGAGCCGCATCGCGCAGATGGCGCTCGTCGACTTCCTCGTCGTCCGGCTGCTGCAGGGCAGCTACGACGAGACGAGCGCGCTGCTGCGTGCGACCTATCGCGCGATCCAGCCTCACCGGTTCGATCGGTCGGGGGGCGAGTAGGGGCCAGGCAAAAGGATCGCCCCTCATGCCGCGTCTGCTCCGATGCGCCCGCGCAGGCCGGTCTCGCAGTCGACACCGACGACCGCCGGCCCGGCCGTTGTGCGACCCACTGGTCTCAGCGCGTGAACAATGAGACGACGCTGCTGTGCAGGTGCTCCTCGGAGGCCTGCCGGAATCCGAGCGCTTCGAGGTCGGCAATGCCGTACGGCTTCGACGAGCCGCGCCGCGCGTTCGCCACGACCCAGACGCGATCGACCCCGTCGAAGCGTCCCAGCGCCGCCGCCTCCGGGACGCTGTACGCCGTGGAGTCCCAGAGGTCGTTATCGGTGTACGGGATGGCCAGCGTGACGTCCGAGACGGCGGCGAACGGCGCCGGGTTGGTGTCCAGAGCCAATCGGGGGCGCAGCGACGGCCGGACCGACTCGTCGAACACGATCGCGTCGCCTTGCCGTGCGCCCGCGTGGATGGCGGCGGCGAGGTCGTTCCAATCGGAGTCGTTCTTCGCCCACGGCGTGCGCTGCCCGGCCCAGACCGGTACGGCGAGCACGACGACGGCGGCGAGGATGCTGGCGCCCGCCAAGCGGCAGCGTGCGATCTCGCGCACGCCGCAGGCCATCAGGATCGCGGCCGCGGGCGCGGCGAGCGTGCCGTAGCGCGGCGTGAAGGTGCCGACGAACGGGTTCACCGCGAGCACCGCCCCCATCGGCACGACCATCCAGGCGAGCGCCAGCGTTTCGGGCTCCACGAGTCGCCGGGCCGCCCGCCACCGCCGCACGGCCCCCGCGATCGCGACCAGGATGAGCGCCCACGCGAGGATCGCGAACGGCACCGTCTCGAACCACATCCTCACGAGGATCCCGGATGCGGTGGCACGATCCGTCTTCGCGAGGAACGCGATCTGGTTCCGCTCGATCACGGCGAGGGTGAGCACCGGAAGCGCCGCGACGAACGCCCACCCCGTCCACACCGCCCAGGTGCGCAGCAGCCTTCGGCCCTGCCGGTCGGCACGCAGAACCAGGCCGATCACGATCACCATGAGCCCCAGGAAGAGGAAGATGTACAGGCCCAGGGCAAGCACCGCGGCATAGGCGATCCACCACCGGCGCGAGGCCTCCTCCCGGCGCATGATCTCAACGACGATCACGCACAGGGCCGTCGCGATCGCCGCCGCGAACGCGTACCCGCGGGCCTCCTCCCCCGCATACGTCATGCGCGGAAGCACCGCCGTGATCAGCCCTCCGAGCAGCCCGAAGGCCGTCGAGCCGAACCTTCCGCACAGCCACGCGACGGCGGCCGCCGTCACTCCCGCCGCGATCGCCGATGGGAACCGCACCGCGAACGGGCTCGCACCGAACACGTCCACCCAGGAGTGCAGGCCGAGGTAGTACAGCCCGTGCACTGCATCGACGTGGATGAGCATGTTCATCAGCGACCCGAGCGGTCGCTGCGCCGACAGCACGCTGGCCGCCTCGTCGCCCCACAGCGAAGGGATCCACGATCCCGCGGCGCTGATCGCCGTGGCGATCAGTCCCACCAGTGCAGCAACCCGCGCGAGCGCGCTGGAGCGGGCGGAGGCGCGGGCCCGATCCTGCGCCCGCTCCAGCGAAGGCATCATCGGCCCATTCTCACCCCGCGCGGGTGCATCCGACAGCCCGCGCCCGCGCTGCGGCGCGCCGAGGCACCCGATGAAGACGTGCGTCAGATCGCGAAGCCGAGAGCGCGCATCATGTCGCGGCCGTCGTCGGTGATCCGCTCCGGGCCCCACGGCGGCATCCACACCCAGTTGATGCGGAACCGCTCGACGACATCATCGAGGGCCTCGGCGGTCTGCTCCTCGAGCACGTCGGTGAGCGGGCAGCCTGCGGAGGTCAGCGTCATGTGGATGACGAGGGCGTCGTTCTCGTCATCCCACGCGAGGTCGTAGATGAGGCCGAGGTCGACGATGTTCACCCCGAGCTCTGGGTCCATGACGTCCTTGAGCGCCTCGGTGACCTCGTCGTACTTCTCCGGACTGAGGGTGGCGGTCATGCAGGCAACCCTACGCCTCGGCGGCGACGGCGGGCTCTTCGGCGCCGTCGGGCACGAAGCGGTCGTAGCCCTCGTCCTCGAGGCGGTCGGCGAGCTCGGCGCCGCCTTCTTCGACGATGCGGCCGGCGACCATCACGTGAACGAAGTCGGGACGGATGTAGCGGAGGATTCGGGTGTAGTGCGTGATGAGCAGCACGCCCAGGCCGGTGGCCTCCTTGGCGCGGTTGACGCCCTCCGACACGATCTTCAGCGCGTCGACGTCCAGGCCCGAGTCGGTCTCGTCGAGCACCGCGATCTGCGGCTTCAGCAGCTCGAGCTGCAGGATCTCGTGACGCTTCTTCTCACCGCCCGAGAAGCCCTCGTTGACGTTGCGCTGCGCGAACTTGGGGTCCATGCGCAGGTTCTTCATCGACTCCTTGACCTCTTTGGTCCAGGTGCGGATCGAGGGTGCCTCGCCGTCGACAGCGGTCTTGGCGGTGCGCAGGAAGTTGGTGACGGTCACGCCGGGGATCTCGACGGGGTACTGCATCGCGAGGAACAGCCCCGCGCGAGCGCGCTCGTCGACGCTCATGGCGAGGACATCTTCGCCGTCGAGCGTGATCGACCCGCCGGTGACGGTGTACTTGGGATGACCGGCGATCGTGTACGCCAGCGTGGACTTGCCGGACCCGTTGGGGCCCATGATCGCGTGGGTCTCACCGCTGCGGAGGGTGAGGGACAGGCCGTTCAGGATGGGCGTGGTGCCGGCATCCGTCTCGACCGTCACGTGCAGGTCGCGGATCTCGAGGACAGACATGTTTTGAGTACCTTCTTCAGTTCACTTCGAGCGTGACGGCAGGGTCGATGAGCACGTCATCGCCGTCGATCGTGACCTCGAACACAGGGACGGGCTCGTAGGCGGGGAGGTTGAGGGGCTTGCCCGTGCGCAGCGAGAACGCGGAGCCGTGGGCCCAGCATTCGAGCGTCTCGCCGTCGACGAAGCCTTCGGACAGCGAGATGTCGCCGTGTGTGCACACGTCGCCGATCGCGTGCACCTCGCCGTTGGAGTCGAGCACGACGGCAATCGCGATGCCGTCGACCTCGACACGATGTGCGGTGTCCTGCTCGAGCTCACTCAGTGCGCATACGCGCTGCGCGCTCATCGGCCGACCTCGAGCGCGAGCTCGGCCTCGATCGCCGCGAACAGCTCGGCCTCGAGAGCGGGTACGCGCACCTTCTGGACGATCTCGGACAGGAACCCGAGCACGACCATGCGGCGAGCGTCGTCTTCGGGGATGCCGCGCGCCTGCAGATAGAACAGCTGTTCGTCGTCGAAGCGGCCGGTCGCGCTCGCGTGGCCGGCCCCGCGGATGTCGCCGGTTTCGATCTCGAGGTTCGGGATCGAGTCGGCGCGCGCCCCTTCGGTGAGGACGAGGTTGCGGTTCGCCTCGTACGAGTCTGTGCCCACGGCATCCGGCCCGATCAGCACGTCGCCGATCCACACGCTGCGGGCGAGGGCACCCTGCAGCGCGCCCTTGTAGAGCACGTCGCCGGTCGTCTCGGCGCCCTTGTGGTGGAGGTACACCTGGCTCTCGAGGTGCTGCCCGGCGTCGGAGTAGCTGAGACCGTAGAGCTCGGCGCGCGAGCCCGTTCCGGCGAGCTCGACGTCGGGGTTCACCCGCACGACGGAGCCGCCGAAGCTCACGACGACGTGGCGGAGCGTCGCGTCGCGACCGATGCGGGCCTGGTGCGATGCGGCATGGACCGCGTCGTCGTCCCACTGCTGCACCGTGACGACCTCGAGCTGAGCGCCCTCGCGCACCACGATCTCGACGTTCTGCGCGAACTGGGCCACCCCGATGTGCCGCAGCACGACGGTCGCCTTGCTCTGCGGCTGCGCCTCGATCACGAGGTGGGCATGCGCGAGGAGGTCGACCCCGCCCCCGACCGACTCGATCACGACGGGCTCGTCGAGCTCGGCGGCGGCCGGGATCGAGACGTAGAGCGCCTCGGCGGCACGGCTCCACGCGATCGCGCTCGGAAGGTCTTCGGGGGTGAAGACTTCCCCGCGCGGCGCGGTGCCGATGCCGAGCGCCGCACCGGCCACCGGGCCGGAGACGGCGATCGAGACGCCGCCCTCATCGCCCTCGACGTCATCGAACAGGCGCGACAGTCGGTCGACGGGGGTGTGCTTCCAGTTCACCTCGCGGCCCGTGGGGCGCTCGAAGTCGCCGGGCGCGTACGAGCGCGGACGCTCGGAACGGGTCTGCACCGGCACGAAGGCGCCCGCACCGTCGGTGTGGCCCTTCGCGCCGGGAACGGTCACGGGAGCCTCGGTAACGCTGCTCACTTAGCCCACGGATCCTTCCATGCCCATCTCAATGAGCTTGTTGAGTTCGAGCGCGTACTCCATCGGCAGCTCCCGCGCGATCGGCTCGATGAAGCCGCGCACGATCATGGCCATGGCCTCGTCTTCGGGAAGGCCGCGGCTCATCAGGTAGAACAGCTGCTCCTCGCTGACCTTCGACACGGTCGCCTCGTGCCCGAGCTGCACGTCGTCGACGCGGATGTCGATCGCCGGGTACGTGTCGGAGCGCGAGATGGTGTCGACAAGCAGCGCGTCGCAGCGCACGGTGTTCGCGGAGTGGTGCGCGTTGGCGTCCACCCGCACCTCGCCGCGGTAGCCGGCGCGACCGCCGCCACGGGCGATCGACTTCGACACGATCGAGGACTGTGTGTACGGCGCCATGTGGATCATCTTCGCGCCGGCATCCTGGTGCTGGCCGGGACCGGCGAAGGCGACGGAGAGGGTCTCGCCCTTCGCGTGCTCGCCCATCAGGAAGATCGACGGGTACTTCATCGTGACCTTGGAGCCGATGTTGCCGTCGATCCACTCCATCGTCGCGCCCTCGGCGGCCGTAGCGCGCTTGGTGACGAGGTTGTAGACGTTGTTCGACCAGTTCTGGATCGTCGTATAGCGCACGCGGGCGTTCTTCTTGACGATGATCTCGACCACGGCCGAGTGCAGCGAGTCGGACTTGTAGATCGGGGCGGTGCAGCCCTCGATGTAGTGCACGTACGAGTCTTCGTCGGCGATGATGAGGGTCCGCTCGAACTGGCCCATGTTCTCGGTGTTGATGCGGAAGTACGCCTGCAGCGGGATCTCGACGTGCACTCCCGGAGGCACGTAGACGAACGACCCGCCCGACCAGACGGCCGTGTTGAGGGCGGCGAACTTGTTGTCCCCGGCGGGGATGACGGTCCCGAAGTACTCCTCGAAGAACTCGGGGTGCTCCTTGAGCGCGGTGTCGGTGTCCATGAAGATGACACCCCGCGCCTCGAGCTGCTCGTTGATCTGGTGGTAGACCACCTCGGACTCGTACTGCGCGGCGACACCGGCGACCAGGCGCTGACGCTCCGCCTCGGGGATGCCCAGCTTCTCGTACGTGTTGCGAATGTCTTCGGGGAGGTCCTCCCACGACTGCGCCTGCTTCTCGGTGGAGCGCACGAAGTACTTGATGTTGTCGAAGTCGATGTCGCTGAGGTCGGCACCCCACGTCGGCATCGGCTTGCGCTCGAACAGCTGCAGGCCCTTGAGGCGGGTCTTGAGCATCCACTCGGGCTCGGCCTTCAGCGCCGAGATGTCGCGCACGACCAGGTCGCTGAGACCGCGCCGCGCACTCGCACCGGCGGCGTCAGCGTCGTGCCAGCCGAACTCGTAGACACCCAGCCCCTCGAGCTCGGGGCGGTCGATCAGCACATCCGACATCGTCACACTCATTTCTGGGCCTCAACGGTGTCATCCGCCCCGGCACCCGTCCGCCTCCGATCGATCGACCGGAGGTGTGAGCACCGCTGGTGGGCCCTCTCAAGTGGCGCTGTCCGTCGCGCCTAAACTGTCTGTGGTGCGTCGCGCTCACGCGCACGCATCCGACCCCTCGATTCTACAGGCTCCCCTCCGACGCGGGCGCGCGCCTCTGCGCGAACCGGTCGCCGCAGAGCCGCACCTAGGAGGCACGAGCATGCTCGCGCACAGCTCAGGCGCACCGGCGCCCCGCATCGGCACGGCGCTTCGCGTCTTCGCGTGGCTGAACTTCATCGGCAACGTGCTCATCATCGGGACCGGCGGCGCAGTGCGACTGACCGGCTCCGGTCTCGGATGCCCCACCTGGCCGACCTGCACGCCCGAGTCGCTCGTGCCGACGCAGGAACTCGGCTATCACTCGCTCATCGAGTTCGGCAACCGCATGATGAGCCCGCTGCTGGGCATCCTCGCGCTCGTCCTCCTCGTCATCGTGTGGCGACTGCGCAAGGCGCGCCGAGACCTGTTCGTGCTCGCGTGGATCGTGATGGGCGGCATCGTCGCGCAGGCCGTCGTCGGCGGCATCACGGTGCGCACGGGTCTGAACCCGTTCATCGTGGGCTTCCACTACGTCGTCTCGCTCCTGCTTGTGTGCGTCACGGCCGCCCTCTTGGTGCGCCTCGGCGCGCAGTCGGGTCCGCGTGAGCGCGCCGTGCCGCTCTGGTACTCGATCACGACGCACGTGACGACGCTCGTGCTGGCGGTCTCGATCGCATTCGGCGTGCTCACGACGGGCGCCGGCCCGCACTCGGGCGATGCCGCGGTCGGTCGCAACGGCTTCGACGCGGAGCTGCTCGAGCACGTCCACGCGTGGCCGGGCTACATTCTGTTCGGACTCACCCTTGTGCTCGCCATCGCGGCGTGGGTGCTGCGGCTTCCGCCCCGCGGCTGGATGACAACCCTTCTCGCGATCGAGCTCGTGCAGATCGCGGTCGGCCTGTACCAGGCGCGCAACGGCCTTCCTGAGCTTGCGGTGGGCGTGCATATGGTGCTCGCGGCGCTGACGGCGGCGACGATGACGGTGGCCGTCATGCGACTGCGGGCTCCGGCGCCGGTGCCGGTCGAGCAGGCTCCGGTCCTCGCGTAACGTGTGCGCGCACAGCGGACGCATAGGTTCCGCTGTGCGCGCACACGGACTTTCCTGAGATGCTGGGTTGCCACGGCCGCCCGGGCCGTGTCTCGAGGAGAGAACCACTTATGCCAACCCGTCCCCGTCTTGTCAGCAGCATCCCGTTCTGGGGTCTGGTCGTCATCTCGCTCGCTGTGGCCGGCGTCGGCGCTTTCCTCGTCAACGGCACTCTGGGCACGATGACCACGACCCTGACTGACGGCAGCGCCACGGGCGTCGACGTCTACGTCGGCCAGTCGGTCGCCCTGTTCGGCTCGGTGCTCGTCGCCGCCGGCATCGGCGGCATCCTGCTCGCTCTCGCTGTCGCGGCCCTCTCGACCCTGCGCCCGAAGGCGCCGGTCGAGGTCGTCGAGCCCATCGACTGGACAGCCGAGACGGCCGAGCCCGTCGGGGCCGAGCCGCTCGTCGAGACCGTCCCGACCGACGCGGTCGCGTCGGAGCCCGTTGCCGCATCGACCGAGGACGACGCCCCCGCGCCCGTCGCCGGTCGCTGACCTGCCCTTTCCCCGACGAGGCATCGCGCGCCTGCGCGGTGCCTCGTCGTCGTTTCGGGTCAGCAGCCTGCGGCGTGGGGGTCTTCGGTGCAGGTGTGCTCGACGAGCGCGGTGCGCGCCTCGAGCACCTGAACCGGGTATCCCGCCGAGACCGCGGTGACCACGCCGTCGACCCGCCACCAACCCGCCCCGAAATCGACATACGGCTCGAACTCGACCGCGACGGTGCTGGTGAATGTGCCACGCGCCCGGTAGGTGTGGCTGGTCGCCGTGGGAGTGAACTGCGCCGCCCCGGTGTGCGTCCAGGTCGTGCCGCCGGTCGCCGCGCGCTGCGTCGTGCCGTCGCCGTACCCGAACACGTACGCCACCGGCACGAAGCGCACCGTGACGGGGTAACCAAGCAGAGTGCCCGAAACCTCATGATCGGATGCCGCACCCACGAAATTCGTCGGCAACCCCACCACCCCGAACCCAGCCGGCTCCCCCGCAAGCTGCGGCGCGGCCGGCCGGAACGACGCGAGGTCCGCGAGTGTTACCGCTGGAAACCCGGGGTCACCGGGCGCGGCCGGGAGACCCGGCCTTACACAGACCCCGGTCGGAGCATCGCAGGGCATTCCCGTGTCGGGGTGGTAGATGATTGCCGGTCCTGGAGCCTGGATCGACTCGCCACTGGGAGCCGACTCATCAGCTCCGAGTTCGGCAATCTCGCTCGCTGTGTATACCGCGTTGCCATCCGTCGAAGCATCCGGGCATCCAACTGTGGCGGCCAGCGCTGGGGTGCACAGGGGGTCCGCGGGCACGACGTTTCCTGTGCCAGGCCCGACAAGGAGCATCGCAACAATGAGGGCCTTCAACATCCATCAGCTCGCGATGTCACACTTTGTTCGATCAGCAGCCGGTCATCGACTTGAATGAGCGATGCACGAAGTAGCGCAAAGTCCGGCCGTTCGTCGGGGGTAACGTCCTGACCGGGTTCATTTACTGCTCGCACCGCTTGAGAGTTCAAGCAGACGCCGATCACCACACGGCCGTGCGTAGGAGCAGCGTCATTTCGATCAATTCGTTCAATGCCGGTGTCGCCGACCGCGCGTATTCCCGAGGCCTCGAGATCACGATCCACGGCGAGAGAATCTGCGAGTGCATCGCCGATCAGAAACGATGACGGGGCCGGGGAAGAGTTGGGGTCCGTGCGGCGCGCATTCACCGCATCGATATACGCTCGGTACGTCTCCTCTGCGGCCGCGAATGCCTCGTCCTCGCTGGCGAACACCGCCGTCGGCGTGGGGGTCGGCGATGGCGCGGGGGCGGAGCATCCGCTCATCACGACCATCGTCGCAACCACCCCGACAACTGCCGTCAGCGCTCGAATAATCACCCGTCAACGTTAAGCGACGACCCGAACGCGCCCGTCACTTATCCACAGCACCGCACCACCTCGCCCTCGCGCCGGCGCTGCGGTACCCGGGTCAGAACGGAAAGAGCGGGTCCACCTCCCATCGACTGGACCGACGAGGCATCGCGCGCCTGCGCGGTGCCTCGTCGTCGTTTCGGGTCAGCAGCCTGCGGCGTGGGGGTCTTCGGTGCAGGTGTGCTCGACGAGCGCGGTGCGCGCCTCGAGCACCTGAACCGGGTATCCCGCCGAGACCGCGGTGACCACGCCGTCGACCCGCCACCAACCCGCCCCGAAGTCAACATACGGCTCGAACTCCACCGCGACGGTGCTGGTGAACGTGCCGCGCGCCCGGTAGGTGTGGCTGGTCGCCGTGGGAGTGAACTGCGCCGCGCCGGACTGCGTCCAACTCGTGCCCCCCGATGCCGCGCGCTGCGTCGTGCCGTCGCCGTACCCGAACACGTACGCCACCGGCACGAACCGCACCGTGACGGGGTAACCGAGCAGAGTGCCCGAAACCTCATGATCGGATGCCGCACCCACGAAGTTCGTCGGCAGCCCCACCACCCCGAACCCAGCCGGCTCCCCCGCAAGCTGCGGCGCGATCGGTCGAAACGACGCGATGTCGGCGAGTGTCACCGCCGGGAACCCGGGGTCACCGGGCGCGGCCGGGAGACCTTTCGAGAGGCAGATGCCGCTGTCGGTGTCGCACGGGCGGCCAGTCTCCGGCCTGTAGATGATCTCGGGAGTGCGGTCGGGAGGATTGACTCCTGTGGCGTTGGGAGCGCCTCCTTCGGCCAGCTGACGCCACCAAGCCTCCGCGTCGACCCCGTCTCCACTGTTGGTCGCCTGCGAGCATAGACCGCTCGTCGCCTCGATTCGCGTGCAGTCCTGGCTATCACGGTCGGCGAGCGCGGGAAGAAACAGCCCGCCTGCCAGAAGCAGCGCAGTCAGCATGTAGCGATTTCCGGTGCGACTGCACTTCGACGGATCAGCAAACGGTCGCCAATCTGCACGAGGTCAACCCGGAGAACGACATGCTCAGGGCGATCAGCTGGCGTGACGTCGGTTCCGGCGGCGTTTACGATCCGCGAGGGGGTCACGTCGAGACAGGTGTCGATGACGACGGTTCCATCCTGGAGATCGGACGACACGGGTTCGATGGAGAGAATCCAGTTCTCACCCACGATGCTCAGTCCGGCGGACTCGAACTCCCGATTGCTGGTGAGGTCGTCCTCGAGCGCCTCGTCAACGAGGAATGACGCGGAATCCGGAGCAGAACCGGGATTCGCCCATCGAGCGTTGACTGCGTCGTTGTACGCCCGATACGTCTCCTCCGCAGCCGCGAACGCCTCGTCCTCACTGGCGAACACCGCCGTCGGCGATGGCGTCGGGGCGGAGCATCCGCTCATCACGACCATCGTCGCAACCACCCCGACAGCAGCCGCCAACGCTCGAAGAATCACCCGTCAACGTTAAGCGACGCTCCCGCGCACCCCCGCCACTTATCCACAGCGCAGTGCGCACAACCACCGCTCAGGCGGCGGAACCCGGGTCAGAACGGAAGGAGCGGGTCGACCGCGATCGCCACGAACAGCAGCGTCAGGTACGTGATCGACGCGTGGAAGACGCGCATCGGCCGTGCCTCGGTGCCGCGCACCGCGCGGTTGTAGAGGCGGTGCGACTCGTAGATGAACCATCCACCGAAGACGACGGCCGACACGGTGTAGACGAGGCCCGTGCCCGCGACGGGGATGAGAAGCAGCGAGCACGCGACGGTGGCCCACGCGTACAGGATGACCTGCAGACCGACCTGCGACCCGTTGCGGGTCGCGCCGAGCATGGGCACGTCGGCGTCGTCGTAGTCCTTCTTGTACTTCATCGACAGCGGCCAGTAGTGCGGCGGCGTCCAGAGGAAGACGAGCACGAAGAGGATGATGGGCGGCCACGCGAGCGAGCCGGTGACGGCGGTCCACCCGATGATGACCGGGAAGCAGCCGGCGATGCCGCCCCACACGATGTTCTGCTCGGTGCGGCGCTTGAGGATGATCGTGTAGACGACCACGTAGAAGAAGATCGCGGCGGCGGAGAGCGTCGCTGCGAGCCAGTTCGTCGTGACGAGCAGCCACGCCGTCGACACGACGGCGAGCGTCCACGCGAAGACCAGCGCGCCGCGCGGCGACACCTCGCCGGTCACGAGCGGTCGGTTCTCGGTGCGCTGCATGTGCGCGTCGATGTCGCGGTCGATGTACATGTTGAACGCGGCGGCCGATCCGGCGCTGAGGGACCCGCCGATGACGGTGGCCAGCACGAGCCACAGGTTCGGGAGGCCCCCTTGGGCGAGGATCATCACGGGGACGGTCGTCACCAGCAGCAGTTCGAGCACGCGCGGCTTGGTGAGCGCGACATAGGCGCGGATCGTGCGGCCGAGGCGCTGGCGGGTCGTGCGGGTTGCGCCGGAAGCCGTGACCCCGACCGTCGTCGTGTTGTCCATCGTCCCCGCAATCGCCGTATGAGAGCCCGACACAGTCTACGACACCCCGGTCGTCCACGGCCGCTCGCGTGCTCACGGACGGGCGGTCGGCGCGGTGAGCGGTTCGTGACGCGTCCGCCGCGCGGGTGACACGTCCGGCGTGAGGGCGCGCGCAAGACTGCGTCACACGAACGGCTCGCATCTGCGCCTCGGCATGCGGCTTCGGTATGCTGAGTCCATACGTGCGCCCCGGCCGGATTTCCCTTCTTCATCGCGATGAAAAGGTTTTCAAGAGGCGGCCGATCATGGGCGCGAATCCACAAGAAAGGCGACCGGGTGTCGGAACTGCGTTGGGATGAGATCGATCGGCGCGCGGTGGATACCGCTCGCGTGCTGGCGGCGGATGCGGTGGAGAAGGTCGGCAACGGCCACCCCGGCACTGCGATGAGCCTCGCGCCGGCCGCGTACCTGCTGTACCAGCGAGTGCTGCGCCACGACCCGGCCGACACCGACTGGCTGGGCCGCGATCGGTTCATCCTGTCGGCGGGGCATTCGTCGCTGACGCAGTACGTGCAGCTGTATCTGGGCGGGTTCGGGCTGGAGCTGGACGACCTCAAGGCCCTCCGCACGTGGGGCTCGCTCACCCCGGGTCACCCCGAGTACGGGCACACCAAGGGCGTCGAGATCACGACGGGTCCGCTGGGCCAGGGGCTCGCCTCCGCGGTCGGGTTCGCGTACGCGGCCCGCTACGAGCGCGGCCTGTTCGATCCCGAGGCCGCCGCAGGCACGTCGCCGTTCGACCACTTCATCTACGTGATCGCGGGTGACGGCGACCTGCAGGAGGGCGTCACGAGCGAGGCATCCTCGCTCGCCAGCCACCAGGGCCTGGGCAACCTGATCGCGATCTACGACTCGAACCAGATCTCCATCGAGGACGACACCAACGTCGCGTTCACCGAAGACGTCGCCAAGCGCTACGAGGCGTACGGCTGGCAGGTGCAGGTCGTCGACTGGAAGAAGTCCGGCCAATACGTCGAGGACGTCGCCGAGCTGTACGCGGCGATCGAGGCAGCGAAGGGCGAGACCGACAAGCCGTCGCTCATCATTCTGCGCACGATCATCGGCTGGCCTTCGCCCGGCAAGCAGAACACCGGCAAGATCCACGGCTCGGCGCTCGGCGCCGACGAGCTCGCGGCGACCAAGAAGGTGCTCGGGTTCGACCCGCAGCAGTCGTTCGCGGTCGCCGACGACGTGATCGCGCACACGCGCGCGCTGAAGGACCGCGCCGCCGAGGCGCGGGCGGCCTGGCAGCAGTCGTTCGACGCGTGGGCCGTGGCCAACCCCGAGCGCAAGGCGCTGCTGGACCGCCTCGAGGCGCACGAGCTTCCCGCGGACGCGGCCTCCGTGCTCCCCGCCTTCGAAGCCGGCAAGGATGTCTCGACCCGCGCCGCCTCCGGCCTCGTGATCAACGCCCTGGCCGCGGTGCTGCCCGAGCTGTGGGGCGGATCGGCCGACCTGGCGGAGTCGAACCTCACCACGATCAAGGACGCCAAGTCGTTCATCCCCGCGCAGTGGTCGACGCACGAGTGGTCGGGTGACCCCTACGGCCGTGTGCTGCACTTCGGCATCCGCGAGCACGCGATGGGCGCGATCGTCAACGGCATCAAGCTGCACGGACCGACGCGTCCGTTCGGCGGCACGTTCCTCATCTTCAGCGACTACATGCGCCCCGCGGTGCGCCTGGCGGCGCTGATGGACATCCCGTCGATCTTCGTGTGGACGCACGACTCGGTCGCGCTCGGCGAGGACGGGCCCACGCACCAGCCGATCGAGCAGCTCGCGACGCTCCGCGCGATCCCGAACTTCGCCGTGGTCCGCCCGGCCGACGCGAACGAGACCGCCGTGGCGTGGCTCGAGCTGCTCCGCCGCAACGGCGGTCCGGCGGGCATCGCCCTGACCCGTCAGAACATCCCCGTCTTCGCACGCGGCGAGGGCGCGGCATCCGGCGACACCTTCGCCTCTGCGAACGAGGCCGCCAAGGGCGCGTACGTCCTCGCCGAGGCCCCGAACGGCACGCCGGACGTGATCCTCATCGCCACGGGCTCCGAGGTGCAGCTGGCCGTCGCCGCCCGCGAGACGCTGGCGGCCGAGGGCGTCAACGCCCGCGTCGTGTCGGCGCCGTCGCTGGAGTGGTTCGCGGAGCAGTCCGACGAATACCGCGAGTTCGTCCTTCCCGCCGCAGTGAAAGCGCGAGTGTCGGTCGAGGCCGGCTCCGCCCTGACCTGGCGCGGGATCGTGGGCGACTCCGGTCGCTCGGTCGCCATCGACCACTTCGGCGCCTCCGCCGACTACAAGACCCTCTTCCAGAAGTTCGGCATCACCGCCGACGCCGTCGTCGAAGCGGCACGTGAGACCCTCAAGGAGAACGCATGAGCACCCCCACCGAGCAGCTCGCCGCTCAGGGCGTCAGCATCTGGCTGGACGACCTCTCACGCAGCCGTATCTCTTCCGGCAGCCTTGCCGCGCTGATCACGGATCGCACGGTCTCGGGCGTCACCACCAACCCGACCATCTTCGCCGCCGCGATCGGCGGCGGCCACGGCTACGACGAGCCCCTCGCAGACCTCGCCCGCAAGGGCGCATCGGCCGATGACGCGATCTTCTCGCTCACCACCGACGACGTCCGCGATGCGGCCGACATCCTGCGACCCGTCTACGACGCGACGAACGGCGTCGACGGCCGCGTTTCGATCGAGGTGTCGCCCGACCTCGCGCACGACACCGAGGCGACCATCGAGCAGGCCAAGCAGCTGTGGGCCGAGGTGGCCCGGCCGAACGTGCACATCAAGATCCCGGCGACCAAGGCGGGCCTGCCCGCGATCACGGCGGTCCTGGCCGAAGGCATCTCGGTGAACGTGACGCTCATCTTCAGCCTCGAGCGCTACGCCGAGGTCATCGACGCCTACCTCGCCGGCATCGAGAAGGCCACGCACAACGGCCACGACGTGTCGAAGATCCACTCGGTCGCCTCGTTCTTCGTCTCGCGCGTCGATACCGAGGTCGACAAGCGCCTCGGCGTCGTCGGCACCGACGCGGCGACCGCGCTGAAATCCCGTGCCGGTGTGGCCAACGCGCGCCTGGCGTACGAACTCTTCGAGCGAGAGTTCGCCACCGACCGTGCGAGGGGGCTGACGGATGCCGGCGCCAACGTGCAGCGGCCGCTGTGGGCCTCCACCGGCGTCAAGGACCCGGCGCTGCCCGACACGCTCTACGTCACCGAGCTCGTCGCACAGGGCACCGTGAATACGATGCCCGAGAAGACCCTCGAGGCGACGTTCGACCACGCGGTCGTCACGGGGGACACGATCACGGGCAACTACGCCGATGCGCACGCGGTGTTCGACGAGCTCGCCGCGGTGGGCGTCGACTTCGCCGACGTCACGCAGGTGCTCGAGGACGAGGGCGTCGAGAAGTTCATCACCTCATGGCACGAGCTGCAGGAGACCGTGCGCACCGCGCTCCAGGCTGCACTGGAGGAAGCGCGATGAGCTTCGAGATCCACGTCAGCGGGCACGTGAAGTCCGTCGTCGACGCGACCGTCCCGGGCCTCGTCGCCGACCTCGTCGCCTCGGGGATCACCGCGGGCGACGCGACGCTGTGGGGTCCTGCGGCCGAAGATGAGGCATCCCAGCGCCTCGGCTGGGTGCAGGCCGTGAGCGTGTCGCGTCCGCTGGTGGCCGAGATCGAGGCGCTGCGGGCCGAGCTGAACGCGAAGGGCGTCACGCGGGTGGTGCTCGCGGGCATGGGCGGCTCCTCGCTCGCGCCCGAGGTCATCTCGCAGACCGCGGGCGTGCCGCTCGTGATCCTCGACTCCACCGCCCCCGGGCAGGTGCTCGCCGCGATCGACGGTGACCCCGAGTCGGGCGGACTGGCTCAGACGGTGCTGGTCGTGTCGTCGAAGTCGGGCTCTACGGTCGAAACCGACTCGGCGAAGCGCGCGTTCGAAGCCGCGTTCCGCGACCTCGGCATCGACCCCCTCGAGCGCATCGTCGTCGTCACCGACCCGGGCTCACCGCTGGATGAGGCGGCGCGTGCCGACGGCTACACCGTCTTCAACGCCGACCCCACGGTCGGCGGTCGCTACTCGGCCCTCACCGCCTTCGGGCTCGTCCCGTCCGGACTTGCCGGCGTCGACATCGGGGAACTCCTCGACGAAGCGGATGCCACGCTCCTCGAGGTCGCGATCGACAGCCCCGAGAACCCGGCGCTCGTCCTCGCCGCGGCCATCGCGGGCGGAGATCCCCGCAAGGACAAGATCGGCCTCATCACCGACGGCACCCACATCGTCGGGCTCCCGGACTGGATCGAGCAGCTCGTGGCCGAGTCGACGGGCAAGGAGGGCACCGGCATCCTCCCGGTCGTGCTGCTTCCCGTCTCGCCCGAGGTGGAGACGACTCCGGCCGACCTTCAGCTGGTGCGCATCGTGGACGACGCGGATCACTTCCGGCTCTTCGAGCGCCACGCCGGCGAGGTGCTGATCAGCGGCTCGCTCGCAGCGCAGTTCATCGTGTGGGAGTACGCCACCGCGATCGCGGGCCGCATGCTCGGCATCAACCCGTTCGACCAGCCCGACGTCGAGTCGGCCAAGAGCGCCACGCGCGGGCTGCTCGACGCGCGACCCGAGCCGCCGGCGCCGGCTTTCGTGCTCGACGGCGTCGAGGTGCGGGTCACCGACCCTGAGCTGGCGGCATCCGGAACCATCGCCGGCGTGCTCGAAGCTTTGTGGGCGCGGCTGCCCGAGGACGGCTACGTCGCCATCCAGGCGTATGTCAACCGTCTCGAGCTGCCGCAGCTGCACGGGCTCCGCGAGCTGATCGCGGCGGACTCGGGCAGGCCGACCACCTTCGGGTGGGGACCCCGGTTCCTGCACTCCACCGGCCAGTATCACAAGGGCGGCCCGGCGCAGGGTGTGTTCCTGCAGATCACCGAGCGCACCGATGTCGACCTCGAGATCCCCGACCGTCCGTTCACGTTCGGGCAGCTCATCGAGGCGCAGGCCGCGGGCGACGCGAGTGTGATCGCGCAGCACGGGCGACCCGTCGTCACCCTCACCCTGACGGACCCTCAGGTCGAGGTCCTTTCGCTCTTCGAAGCCGCCCAATAGGGACCGGGGCGAATGTCCGTAGAGATCTCGCGCGCGCACAACCCGCTGCGCGACCCGCTGGATCGCCGCCTCAACCGGATCGCAGGGCCCAGCGCCCTTGTGATCTTCGGTGTGACGGGCGATCTCTCGCGCAAGAAGCTCATGCCGGCGGTGTACGACCTGGCCAATCGGGGGCTGCTGCCCCCGGGTTTCGCGCTGGTCGGGTTCGCGCGCCGGGACTGGGACGACGAGGATTTCGCTCAGGTCGTGCACGACGCCGTCCGGCAGTACGCCCGCACCGAGTTCCGCGACGAGACGTGGCAGCAGCTGCTGCAGGGCATCCGGTTCGTGTCGGGCGAGTTCGGCGACGCGGCGGCGTTCCGGCGCCTGCGCGAGACCGTCGAGCGACTCGACGTCGAGCGCGGGACGATGGGCAACCACGCGTATTACCTGTCGATACCGCCGAAGGACTTCCCGATCGTCGCGGAGCAGCTGAAGTCTTCGGGGCTCGTCGACGACACCGCTGACCAGCCCGACCGCTGGCGTCGCGTGGTCATCGAGAAGCCGTTCGGCCATGACCTCGCGTCGGCCCGCGCCCTCAACGACGTGCTGCGATCGGCGTTCCCGACGGACTCGATCTTCCGCATCGACCACTACCTCGGCAAAGAGACGGTTCAGAACATCCTGGCGCTGCGCTTCGCGAACGAGCTCTACGAGCCGATCTGGAACCGCAACTACGTCGACCACGTGCAGATCACCATGGCCGAGGATATCGGCGTGGGCGGCCGGGCGGGGTACTACGACGGCGTCGGCGCCGCACGCGACGTCATCCAGAACCACCTGCTGCAGCTCATGGCGCTCACCGCGATGGAGGAGCCCATCAGCTTCGACGCCACGCAGCTGCGCGCCGAGAAGGAGAAGGTCCTCGCGGCGGTGACCGTTCCCAAGGACCTCGCCCGATCGACATCGCGCGGCCAGTACGCGGGCGGATGGCAGGGCGGCGAGAAGGTGCTCGGCTTCCTCGAAGAGGACGGCATGAGCCCGCAGTCCACCACCGAGACGTATGCGGCGATCACCCTCGAGGTGAACACCCGCCGCTGGTCGGGAGTGCCGTTCTACCTCCGCACGGGCAAGCGCCTCGGCCGCCGCGTCACCGAGATCGCGGTCGTCTTCAAGACCGCGCCCGAGCTGCTGTTCTCACGCAACCAGACCTCGGGGCTCGGGCAGAACGCGCTCGTCATTCGCGTTCAGCCAGACGAGGGCGTCACCATTCGGTTCGGGTCGAAGGTGCCGGGAGCCAGCGCCCAGGTGCGTGACGTGACGATGGACTTCGGCTACGGCCACGCCTTCACCGAGGCCAGCCCCGAGGCCTACGAGCGGCTCATCCTCGACGTGCTGCTCGGCGATCCGCCGCTGTTCCCCCGCCACGAAGAAGTGGAGCTTTCGTGGAAGATCCTCGATCCGATCGAGGAGTTCTGGCAGTCCCAAGGCGGCCCGCTCGAACAGTACTCCCCCGGCTCGTGGGGCCCCGCGTCTGCGGCCGCGATGCTCGCCCGCGATGGCAGAACCTGGAGGCGCCCGTGATCGTCGATTTGCCCGACACGACCGTCAGCAAGATCTCGCGGGCGCTGGTCAGCGTGCGTGAAGAGGGCGGCGCCGTCGCTCTCGGCCGGGTGCTGACGCTGCTCATCGTGACCCGCGAGGGTGACATGGAAGAGGTCATCGAGGCTGCGAACGACGCGTCGCGCGAGCATCCCATGCGGGTGATCGTGCTCGTCGTCGACGACACCGACGGGTCCGAGCCACGGCTCGATGCGCAGATCCGTGTCGGCGGCGACGCGGGGGCGAGCGAGGTCGTGACGCTGCACGCGGTGGGCGCGGCGGCGTCGAATCTCGAGAGCCTCGTGACGGGGCTCCTCCTTCCCGACGCCCCCGTCGTCGTGTGGTGGCCCAACCAGACTCCCCCGGTTCCGTCCGACACCGCTATCGGCCGCATCGCCCAGCGGCGGATCACGGATGCCGCGACCAAGCCGAACCCGTCCGCATGGGTCGCGGGACTCGGCCAGTCCTACGCACCCGGCGACACCGACCTGGCGTGGACCCGTCTCACGCGCTGGCGCGAGCAGCTGGCCGCGATTCTCGATCAGCCCCCGTACGAAGCGGTGCTCCGTGCACGCGTACTGGGCGCGGGCGACTCGCCGTCGACCTCTCTGCTGGCCGCGTGGCTGCGGCTCGCGCTGGACGTCCCGGTCGAATGGGGCTACCTCGAGCCGTCCGAGTGGTCGCACGGGATCAAGTCGGTCCTGCTGGTGCGCGCGTCCGGGGACGTCCTCCTCGAGCGACCTTCGCCGGGAGTCGCGATCCTCACCCAGCCGGGGCAGCCGAGCCACGAGCTCGCATTCCCGCGCCGGAGCCTGCGCGAGTGTCTCGCCGAGGAGCTCCGCCGCCTCGACCCCGACCTCCTGTATGGTCGTGTCATCAGCGAGGGCCTGGAACTTCTCGGACCTCCGTCGGCCCAGGAGATGCATGGCTGAATACTCCAGCGAGAAGCGCGTCGTGATCGGCTCCGATCCCGCGAGCCTCGCCGAATCCGTCGCGACGCGGTTTCTGCATCGCTGCATCCGCCGCAGCGATCCCTCCCGGCCGATCCATGTGTCCCTCACGGGTGGGTCGATGGGTTCCGCGGTGCTCAAGGCGATCGCCGCCCACCCCAAGCGGGATCGCGTGAACTGGTCGAACGTCCACTTCTGGTGGAGCGACGAGCGCTTCGTCCCCCGCGACGATCCTGAGCGCAACGAGCTTCAGGCGCGCGAGGCGCTGCTGGACCAGCTCGACATCCCCGCGGGCAACATCCACGCGATCGCCGCGAGCGACGACGGCATCGATCTGGATGCCGCGGCCGAGCAGTACGCGCGCGAACTGGCGCTCTTCCCGAGCGACGACGGGCCCTTCCCGTCGTTCGACATCTCGTTCCTCGGCGTCGGACCGGACGGGCACATCGCCTCGCTCTTTCCCGATCGCGCCGAGATTCTCGTCACGGACCGCACCGCGCTGGCCGTGCGCGACTCGCCGAAGCCTCCGCCCGAGCGGGTAACCCTGACCCGTCCCGTCCTCAACGCGTCCAAGCGCCTGTGGATGGTGCTGGTCGGCCCCGATAAGGCGTCGGCACTGGGCCTCGCCCTCGCCGGCGCGAGTTACAGCAGCGTCCCCGCCGCCGGGGCGAAAGGCCGCAAGCGCACCGTTTTCTTCGTCGACGAATCCGCCGCCGCCGACGTTCCGCCCGAGTTGATCGACGCGGAGTACTGAGGGCGAGACAAGCAGGGAATGACGAAGAGCGGATGCCGAGGCATCCGCTCTTCGTATGAGTCTGTCACTCGGTCAGTCGAGCCCGCGGCGCTCGCGCAGCTGCTTCAGCGCGTCGTCGAGCAGCGCGTCGGCCTCTTCTTCGGTGCGGCGCTCCTTCACATAGGCCAGGTGCGTCTTGTACGGCTCGGTCTTCGCGAGAGCGGGCGGGTTGTCTTTGTCGCGCCCCGCGGGCAGCCCCGAGTGCGGCGAGTCGATGGTCTCGGGGATCTCTTCTTCGGGAATCCCGGCGGCGAAGTAGCGCACGGTCTCGTTGCCGAGGGCGTCCCAGTATGAGATCGCGATGCGTTCGGCGTGGAAGCCGTGGTCCTGCTCCCCCATCGGCCCTGCGCCGACGCGCGTGCCGCGAATCGCGTTTCCTCCGCTGGCCATCAGATCGCCTGGAACTTCGTGATCAGGCCGAGCGCCACGATCGCGGCGAACCACACCAGCGACAGCACGATCGTGAAGCGGTTCAGGTTCCGCTCGGCGAGACCGGACGAGCCGAGCGCCGACGTCATGCCGCCGCCGAACATGTCGGAGAGACCGCCGCCTCGACCCTTGTGGAGCAGGATCAGGAGGGTCAGCAGGATGCTCGTGATGCCGAGGATCACCTGCAGAATGAACTCGAGAATGGGCACAGTCGTCCAAGCCTTTCGCGTCGATCGAGTGCCGATCGCACAGGGGTCAAGTATACGTGTTGCACTCCCTATCGCCTGGATGCCCCGCAAGCGCGCAGGGGCGGCTGCGGGGCATCCAGGCGAAGGCGGGTCGGTCAGACCCCGACGTGCTTCTGATAGCGGATGATCGCGGCGAACTCGTCGACCACCAGGCTCGCGCCGCCGACCAGGGCGCCGTCGACGTCGGGCTCGCGCATGAAGCTCGCGATGTTGCCCGACTTCACGGAGCCGCCGTAGAGGATGCGCGTGCGCGCGGCGGCCTCGGTCCCGAGCTTGTCGGCGACGACCTCGCGCAGCTTGGCACAGACGTCCTGCGCCTGCTCGGGGGTCGCGGCCTGGCCGGACCCGATCGCCCACACCGGCTCGTACGCCACGACGACGTCGGCGTCCGGCTTGAGCCCGTCGAGGGCGATCTTCAGCTGACCGACCGGCACAGCGCTCGCGCCGAACCGCGCGAGGTCGTCCGCCGTCTCGCCGACGCAGATCACCGGCACGAGGCCGTGCCGCAGCGCAGCCTGCACCTTCGACGCGACGATCTCGTCGCCCTCGGCGTGGTACTGACGTCGCTCCGAGTGCCCGATGATCACGTAGCCGCACTGCAGCTTCGACAAGAACGCCCCGGAGATCTCGCCTGTGTACGCACCCGAGTCGTGCTGCGAGAGGTCCTGTGCGCCGAGCGAGAAGGGGATCTTGTCGGCGTCGATCAGCGTCTGCACGGTGCGGATGTCGGTGAACGGCGGGAACACGCCGACCTCGACGGAGCCGTCCTCGTGCTTGGCGTCTTTGAGCGTCCAGTAGAGCTTCTGAACGAACGCGACCGCCTGAAGGTGGTCGAGGTTCATCTTCCAGTTGCCCGCGATGAACGGGGTACGGCTCATCGCTGCCCCCATCCGAGGATCTCCAGGCCGGGTAGACGCTTGCCCTCGAGGAACTCGAGGCTCGCCCCGCCGCCCGTTGAGATGTGGCCGAAGGCGCTGTCGGCGAACCCGAGCTGCCGCACGGCAGCGGCGGAGTCGCCACCGCCGACGACGGACAGGCCCGAGACCTCGGTCAGCGCCTGGGCGACCGCCTTCGTACCCGCCGCGAACGGTGCCAGCTCGAACACACCCATCGGCCCATTCCAGAAGACGGTGCGGCTGGAGCGCACGACATCGGCGAAGATCGTCGCCGTCTCGGGTCCGATGTCCAGACCGAGACCGGATGCCCCGAACGGCGTGTCCTCGATACCCGATGCCGGCGCGACGACGTGCTCGGCGTCGGCCGAGAACGACGCGGCCACGACCGTGTCGACAGGGAGCACGAGCTCGACGCCGCGCTCCTTGGCGGTGGCGATGTAGCCGCGAACCGTGTCGAGCTGATCCTGTTCGAGCAGGCTCGATCCGACCTTGTGCCCCTCGGCGGCGAGGAAGGTGAACATCATGCCGCCGCCGACGAGCAGCTTGTCGACGCGCGGGAGCAGGTGCTCGATGACCCCCAGCTTGTCGCTGACCTTCGAGCCGCCCAGCACCACGGCATACGGGCGCTCGGGGTTCTCGGTCAGGCGGTCGAGCACGTCGACCTCCTTCTCGACCAGGAAGCCCGCCGCGGAAGGCAGCAGCTCGGCGAGCTCGTATACGCTCGCCTGCTTGCGGTGCACGACCCCGAAGCCGTCAGAGACGAGCACGTCGCCGAGTGCGGCGAGCTGGTCGGCGAAGGCGCGGCGGGTCGCATCGTCTTTCGCCGTCTCACCCGGGTTGAAGCGGAGGTTCTCGATGACGACCACGTCGCCGTCGGCGAGGGCCGCCGCCGCGTCGTTGGCAGACGGACCCACCGTGTCGAGCGCGAAAGCGACGGGCTTGCCGAGCAGCTCGGACAGCCGCTGGGCGACCGGTTCGAGGCTGTACTTCGGGTTGGGCTCGCCGTCCGGACGACCGAGGTGCGAGCACACGACGAGTCGTGCGCCCTCGTTGATCAGATGGTTCAGCGTGGGCAGTGCCGCGCGCACGCGGCCATCGTCCGTGATGACGCCGTCCTTCAGGGGGACGTTGAAGTCGACACGGACGATGACGCGCTTGCCTGCGAGCGAACCCAGCGAATCGAGGGTGCGCAGAGCCATGATCGTCAGAGCTTGCCGGCGACCAGCTCGGTGAGGTCGACGAGGCGGTTCGAGTAGCCCCACTCGTTGTCGTACCAGGCCGAGACCTTCACGAGGTTGCCGCTCACGTTGGTCTGCCCGGCGTCGAAGATCGACGAGTGCGGGTCCAGGACGATGTCGGAGGACACGATCGGGTCGGTGTTGTACTTCAGGTAGCCCGCCAGCGCGCCGCTGGCGGCAGCCGCCTCGTACGCCGCGTTGATCGTGTCTTTGGTGAGTCCCTCGGTCGGCGTGATGATCGTGAGGTCGACGATCGAGCCGGTGGGGATCGGCACACGGTACGACGAGCCGCTCAGCTTGCCGTTGAGCTCGGGCAGCACGAGGCCGATGGCCTTCGCCGCACCGGTGGAGGCCGGAACGATGTTGAGCGCGGCCGCACGAGCGCGGTGGAGGTCCTTGTGGGGGCCGTCCTGCAGGTTCTGGTCGGCGGTGTACGCGTGCGCGGTCATCATGAAGCCGCGCTCGATGCCGAACGCGTCGTTGAAGACCTTCGCGAGAGGCGCCAGGCAGTTCGTGGTGCACGAGGCGTTGGAGATGATGTGCTGGGTGGCCGGGTCGTAGTCGCCGTCGTTCACGCCCATCACGAACGTGCCGTCGACGTCGGTGCCGGGCGCCGAGATGAGGACCTTCTTGGCGCCGCCCTGGATGTGCTTGCCGGCGTCGGCCGCGTTGGTGAACCGGCCGGTCGATTCGATGACGATGTCCACACCGAGGTCTCCCCACGGGAGGGCCGCGGGGTCGCGCTCCTCGAAGACCTTGATCGTGTGATCGCCGACGGTGATCGAGTCGCCGGTGTATGAGACCTCTTCACGCAGTCGTCCGCCGACGGAGTCGTACTTGAGCAGGTGGGCGAGCGTCTTGTTGTCGGTGAGGTCGTTCACCGCCACGATGTCGAGGTCCGCGCCCTGCTCCAGCGCCGCGCGCAGGAAGTTGCGTCCGATTCGGCCGAAGCCATTGATTCCGATCTTGACAGCCACGGATTCTCTCCTGATTGTGTCGTGCGCGAATGCGCTGTTTTGGTGCGGTTTCAGGCGGGCCAACGGCGACCCGGTCAGGCGATTCCCGACCGGGTCGCCCACGTCGCTATGACAGTACCAGCAGGCCCGAGGTCTTCTCACGGGCCGTCGCGAAACGCGTCTGAACGTTGTCCCAGTTCGCGATGTTCCAGAACGCCTTGACGTAATCGGCGCGGACGTTCTTGTAGTCCAGGTAGTACGCGTGCTCCCACACGTCCAGCAGCAGCAGCGGCACGCTGCCGGCGGCGAACTGCGACTGCTGGTCGAAGAACTGCTGGATGATCAGGTTCTCGCCGATCGAGTCCCAGAACAGCCCCGCCCAGCCCGAGCCCTGCACGCCCAGGGCGGCGGCGGTGAAGTGCGCCTGGAACTTGTCGAACGAGCCGAAGTGGTCGCCGATGGCGGCCTCGAGGTCGCCCGTGGGCTTGTCGCCGCCGTCCGGCGAGAGGTTCGTCCAGAAGATCGAGTGGTTGGTGTGCCCGCCCAGGTTGAAGGCGAGGTCCTTCTCGAGCTTGTTGACGTTCGCGAGGTTGCCGCTGTCGCGCGCCTCGGCGAGCTGCTCGAGGGCAGTGTTCGCACCGGTGACGTACGCCTGGTGGTGCTTGTCATGGTGCAGCTGCATGATCGTCGCACTGATGTGCGGCTCGAGGGCGGCGTAGTCGTACGGCAGGTCGGGAAGCGTGTAGTTCGCCATCTTGTCTTCTTCCATTCGGCGTCGCGCCGGAACCTCGGCGTGACGAGGGGACGGCACTCATCCTAGTGACGCCCGCGCGTCCATGGGCGGGGGTTTCGTCGCACGACGAGACGATGCGCGCGGGCGCGACGCGGGCGCCTCGGACGAGGCATCCGTCGACCCGCGTCAGTCGTCGATGCCCGCGGGCACAGCCGCTTCGGTGCTCGGGATGCCGTCGGTCTCGGCCTTCTTGTCGGCCATCGCCAGCAGGCGGCGGATGCGGCCCGCCACCGCGTCCTTCGTGAGCGGAGGGTCGGCGTGATGACCCAGCTCGTCGAGGCTCGCATCGCGGTGCGCGAGGCGCAGCTCCCCCGCCTGGCGCAGGTGATCGGGCACATCGTCGGCGAGGATCTCGAGGGCCCGCTCCACGCGCGCGCACGCGGCCACGGCGGCCTGCGCCGAGCGTCTGAGGTTCGCGTCGTCGAAGTTGACCAGCCGGTTCACGCCCGCACGCACCTCGCGCCGCTGCCGCAGCTGGTCCCACTCGTCGGCGGCACGGCGCGCGCCCATGTCGGCCAGCGCGAGTCGGATCGCCTCGCCCTCGCGCACGACCACTCGGGGCACGCCGCGCACTTCCCGCGCCTTCGCGTGGATGCCGAGCCGGTGGGCGGCGCCGACCAGTGCCATCGCCGCCTCGGGAGCCGGGCACGCGATATCGAGCGAGGCCGAGCGCCCCGGCTCGGTGAGCCCGCCGGCGGCGAGGAACGCCCCACGCCAGATCGCCGCCAGATCACCGCGCGAACCGGTCGTGAGCTTGTTCGGAAGGCCGCGGACGGGCCTGCGGCGCTGATCGAGCAGCCCCGTCTGGCGAGCGAGCGTCTCGCCGCCCTCGATCACACGGACGGCGTAGTGGCTGCCGTTGCGGGCTCCCGACCCCTGCACGTGCACGAGCTCAGGCCGCACGCCGTACAGCTCCATGAGGTCGCGCGCGACGCGGCGGGCGAGCACGTCCGAATCGAGCTCGGCCTCGACCGCGACACGATTGGCTATCGAGTGCAACCCTCCCGAGAAGCGCAGCAGCGACGTCAGCTCCGCCACTCGGGCGGAGGGTCGCGGGTCTCGGAAGGCGATCAACTCGGCCTTCACGTCAGCAGTCAGCGACACATCTCTCCTCGCTCGAGCTTTCGGGAACGAGCGTCCAGCCTACTCGTGACCGAGGTCGCGGTGCTTCACTCGGACCGCCACGCCCGGGATGCCCGACAGCCGCGCGGCCAGTTCCTGCGCGGCCACGACCGATCGGTGCCGGCCTCCCGTGCACCCGATCGCCACCACGGAATGCCGCTTGTTCTCGCGCTGGTACCCGTCGATCACGGGGGTGAGCGCGGCGGCGTAGGCGTCCAGGAACTCCTGCGCACCGGCCTGAGCCAGCACGAACTCCTTGACGACCTCGTCTTCGCCCGTGAAGGGTCGCAGGGCGTCGACCCAGAAGGGGTTGGGCAGGAAGCGCATGTCGGCCACCAGATCGGCGTCGGGCGGCAGCCCGTACTTGAACCCGAAACTCATGATCGTCAGCGAGTGACGCGCGGCCCCGACATCCGCGAACGTCTCGGTCACCCGTGTCGCGAGCTGGTGGATGTTCAGCTTCGAGGTGTCGATGATCACATCGGCGACCTCGCGGATCGCTGCGAGACGTCGACGCTCGAGCCGGATCCCGTCGACCAGCGTGCCCTCGTCCTGCAGCGGATGCGGCCTGCGGACGGCCTCGAACCTGCGCACGAGCACGTCGTCGCTCGCGTCGAGGAACAGCACGCGCAGCGGCCGCCGTTCGCGAAGCGCCTTGATGGCCTCGGGCAGCTGGGCGAACAGGTCGCGACCCCGCACGTCGATGACGACCGCCACCCGCGGGAGCCCGGCGCCGCCGAGTTCGGTGAGGTCGATGAGCGGCTTGAGCATCTGCGGCGGGAGGTTGTCGACGACGTACCAGTCGAGATCCTCCAGCGCATTGGCGGCCGTCGAGCGCCCGGCGCCAGACATTCCCGTCACGATCAGCATCTCCGCCGGATCGCGGTTCCCCTCATCTGCCATGAGCACCACCCCGGTCTCACCCTAGCGAGTGGACAGATGCGCGTGCACGGATGCCGCCAGCTTCGGCCCGATCCCGGGCAGCTCCTCGATCTGCTCGACCGACGCCTGGCGCAGCGCCGCCACGGATCCGAAGTGCCGCAGCAGCGCCTTGATGCGCGCGTCTCCGAGTCCCGGGACCTCGGCGAGCACCGTCTGGATGTCGCGCCGCCGGCGTTTTCGCTGGTGGGTGATCGCGAAGCGGTGCGCCTCGTCGCGCAGCCGCTGCAGCAGGTACAGCGCCTCGCTCGTGCGCGGCAGGATGACCGGGTAGTCCTCACCTGGCAGCCAGACCTCCTCGAGCCGCTTCGCGATGCCGCACAGGGCGATCTCGGTCTGCCCGGCGTCCTCGAGCGCCCGGGCCGCGGCGGCGACCTGGGGCCCGCCTCCGTCGACGACGAGCAGCTGCGGGCGATACGCGAAGCGCGGGCGCCGGCGCTCGGTGACCACGGTGGCGTCGGCGGTCGCGTCCACAGGGGTCGCGGCATCCGGAACCGCGCTGTCATCGGCGCGGTCGACGTATGCCAGCCGACGCGTGAGCACCTGATAGAGCGAGTCGGTGTCGTCGGTCGTCTCGGCCACCGAGAACGAGCGGTACTGGTCCTTGCGGGGCAGGCCGTCCTCGAACACGACCATCGAGGCGACCACGTTCGTTCCGCTCAGGTGCGAGACGTCGAAGCACTCGATGCGCAGCGGCGCCTCGGCCAGCCCCAGCGACTGCTGCAGGTCGGTGAGCGCCTGCGTGCGTGCGACGTAGTCGCCGGAGCGGCGGGTCTTGTGCAGCATGAGCGCCTGCTGCGCGTTGAGGCTCGCCGTCTTCATCAGCTCGGCCTTGCGACCGCGCTGGGCGACCTGCAGCGTCACGCCGCGCCCTCGCCGCTCGCGCAGCCACGCCTCGAGGTCGGCCGTGTCGTCGGGCAGGACAGGCACCAGGATCTGCCGCGGGACGTCGGCGGCGGATGCCTCACCATAGGTGCGCTGCAGGATCTGGTCGACGAGTTCGGCGCCCGAGATGTCGAGCTCTTTGTCGATGGTCGTGGCCCGCACGCCGCGCACGCGGCCGCCGCGGATGACGAAGTGCTGCACCGCCGCGGCGAGCTCGTCCTCGGCGATGCCGAACAGGTCGGCATCGGTGTCGGGGGCGAGCACCAGCGCGCTCTTGCTGAGCACCGCGTCGATCGCCTGCAGACGGTCGCGGTACACGGCCGCGGACTCGTAGTCCATCGCCGCCGAGGCCTCGCGCATGCGCTGGGTGAGAGCGCGGCTGAAGCGCTGGTCGCTGCCGGACATGAACGCCACGAAGTCGTCGACGATCGCCCGGTGCTCCTCGATCGTCACCTTCATGGAGCACGGCCCGCCGCACCGGCCGATCTGCCCGGGGAAGCACGGCCGCCCCGTCGCCATGGCCTTCTTGTACGACGCGTCGCTGCACGTGCGGATCGGGAAAACCTTGATCATCAGGTCGATCGTGTCGTGAACCGCCCAGACCTTCGGGTACGGCCCGAAGTACTTCGCCCCCTTGATGCGGCGGTTGCGCGTGACGATGACCCGCGGGGCCTCGTCGGCGAGGGTGATCGCCATGAAGGGATAGGACTTGTCGTCCTTGTAGCGGACGTTGAACGGCGGATCGAACTCCTTGATCCACATGTACTCGAGCTGGAGCGAGTCGACGTCGGTCGCGACGACGGTCCACTCGACGGATGCCGCGGTGGTGACCATCCGCCGCGTGCGCTCGTGCAGCGTGTGCAGCGGCGCGAAGTAGTTCGACAGACGCGCCCGCAGGTTCTTCGCCTTGCCCACGTACAGCACCCGCCCGTCGCGGTCGCGGAAGCGGTAGACGCCGGGGTTCGTGGGGATCTCGCCCTGCTTGGGCTTGTACGGAAGCTGGTCCGCCATGCCCGGGTTCAGCCCGCCTTGCGACGCTGGTCCGCCGTGCCGAGCACCTCGGCCAGGAACGCGCCGGTATGGCTCGCCGAGGCTCGCGCGACCTGCTCGGGCGTGCCCGTCGCGATGACCTCGCCGCCGCCCGAGCCCCCTTCGGGACCGAGGTCGATGATCCAGTCCGCGGACTTGATCACGTCGAGGTTGTGCTCGATCACGATCACCGTGTTTCCCTTGTCGACCAGGCCGTTCAGCACCTCGAGGAGCCGCCGGACGTCCTCGAAGTGCAGGCCGGTCGTCGGCTCGTCGAGCACGTAGATCGAGCGGCCGTTCGACCGGCGCTGCAACTCTGTGGCGAGCTTGACGCGCTGCGCCTCGCCACCCGAGAGCGTCGTGGCGGACTGGCCGAGCCGCACGTACCCGAGCCCGACGTCGACGAGGGTCTTGAGGTAGCGGTGGATCGCCTGGATCGGCTCGAAGAACTCCGCCGCCTCGGCGATCGGCATCTCGAGCACCTCGGCGATGTTCTTGCCCTTGTAGTGCACGGCCAGGGTGTCGCGGTTGTACCGCTTGCCGTGGCACACCTCGCAGTCGACGTACACGTCGGGCAGGAAGTTCATCTCGATCTTGATCGTGCCGTCGCCCGCGCACGCCTCGCACCGACCGCCCTTGACGTTGAAGCTGAAGCGGCCCGGCTGGTAGCCGCGCACCTTCGCCTCGGGCGTCTCGCTGAAGAGCGTGCGGATGCGGTCGAACACGCCCGTGTAGGTCGCCGGGTTCGAGCGCGGCGTGCGCCCGATGGGCGCCTGGTCGACGTGGACGACCTTGTCGAGGTTGTCGAGGCCCGTGACGCGCGTGTGCTTGCCGGGCACCGTGCGGGCGCCGTTGAGGCGAGACGCGAGCACCTCGTACAGGATGTCGTTGACCAGAGACGACTTGCCCGAGCCGCTGACGCCGGTCACGGCGGTCAGCACGCCGAGCGGGAAGTCGACCGTGACGTCTTTCAGGTTGTTCTCGCGTGCGCCCACGACCGAGAGCCGTCGGCTCTTGTCGATGCGCCGGCGCGTCTCAGGCGTCGGGATCTCGCGCCGGCCGGCCAGGTAGTCGCCCGTGATCGAGTGCTCGTCCTCGAGCAGGGACGCCAGCGGCCCGGAGTGCACGACCTCTCCCCCGTCGACGCCCGCGCGCGGGCCGATGTCGACGATCCAGTCCGCCGCGTGGATGGTCTCTTCGTCGTGCTCGACCACGATGAGCGTGTTGCCGAGGTCGCGAAGGGTCACGAGCGTCTCGATCAGGCGCCGGTTGTCGCGCTGGTGGAGCCCGATCGACGGCTCGTCGAGCACGTACAGCACGCCCGTCAGCCCGGACCCGATCTGGGTCGCGAGTCGGATGCGCTGCGCCTCGCCGCCCGAGAGCGAGCCTGCCGACCGGCTCAGGTTCAGGTAGTTGAGGCCCACTTGGATGAGGAAGTCCAGCCGCACACGGATCTCGCGCAGCACCTGCGCGCCGATCGTCGCCTCGCGCTCGGTGAGCACGAGGTCGGCGAAGAAGTCGCGGGCGTCGGAGAGGCTCAGGCGCGAGGCATCCGCGATCGAATAGCCGTGCACGAGCACGGCCAGCACCTCGGGCTTGAGGCGCGCGCCGTCGCACACCGGGCAGGGCACCTCGCGCAGGTAGTCGGCCCAGCGCTGGCGCTGCGTGTCGGTCTCGGCCTGCACGTACTGCCGCTCGATGTAGGGCACGACGCCCTCGAAGCCCGATGAGTAGCGCATCTCACGGCCGTACCGGTTCTTCCACCGCACGGTGACCTTGTAGTTCTCGCCGTGGAGCACCGCCTCGCGCACGTCGGCCGGCAGCATGCGCCACGGCGTGTCGAGCGAGAAGCCCAGGTCGGCGGCGAGGCCTTCGAGCAGGCGCTCGTAGTACTGGAAGAGGCCTTTGCCCTGCGTCGTCCACGGCAGGACGACGCCCTCGCGGATGGACAGCGCGTCATCGGCGAGCATGAGGTCGACGTCCACCGACATGCGGGTGCCGAGCCCGGAGCACGCGGGGCACGCGCCGAACGGAGCGTTGAACGAGAAGGTGCGCGGCTCGATCTCGGTCAGCTGCAGCGGGTGCCCGTTGGGGCACGCGAGCTTCTCTGAGAACGACTGCCAGGCCGCGTCGCCTTCTTCGTCGATGAAGTTGACCTGGACGATGCCGCCGGCCAGGCCCAAGGCAGTCTCGACCGAGTCGGTGACGCGATCCAGGATGCCGTCACCGGCCACCAGCCGGTCGACGACGACCGCGATGTCGTGCTTGTAGCTCTTCTTCAGCGTGGGCGGCTCGGCCAGCTGGATGAGCTCGCCGTCGACGATGGCGCGCGCGTAGCCCTTCGCGCCCAGCTCGCGGAACAGGTCGACGAACTCGCCCTTCTTCTGCGTGACCACGGGGGCGACGATCTGGTAGCGGGTGCGATCAGGCAGTTCGGCGAGTTGGTCGGCGATCTGCTGCACGGTCTGGCGCTGGATCTTCTCGCCGCACACCGGGCAGTGCGGCACGCCGATGCGCGCCCACAGCAGGCGCATGTAGTCGTGGATCTCGGTGATGGTGCCGACCGTCGAGCGGGGGTTGCGGTTGGTCGACTTCTGGTCGATGCTGACCGCCGGGCTCAAGCCCTCGATGAAGTCGACGTCGGGCCGATCGACCTGGCCGAGGAACTGGCGGGCATAAGCGCTCAGCGACTCGACGTAGCGGCGCTGCCCCTCGGCGAAGATCGTGTCGAACGCGAGGCTCGACTTGCCCGAGCCCGAAAGACCGGTGAAGACGACGAGGGAGTCGCGCGGGATGTCGAGGTCGACGTTCTTGAGATTGTGCACGCGCGCACCGCGCACGCTGAGCTTTCCACCGGACGGAGAGAGGCTGGTCCCACCGGGATTCGCGGGCATGACGACGGGAGAGATGGGCACCCGTCAAGTCTAGGCGGGGGTTCCGACACGAGCTCGGGTCTTCGCTGGGAGCGCACGCCGCGACCGCCCTCCTCAGGGCGAGACGGACGATCGCGCCACCCACGCGGCGACGGCCGCCCGGTTCGGCAGGGCCAGCTTGTGCAGGATGCTGCGCACGTGCTGCTCCACCGTGCGCTCCGACAGAAACAGCGTCGTAGCGATCTCGCGGTTCGTCCGGCCGTCCGCGACGAGACGCGCGACCTCTGCTTCACGCGCCGACAGCGGCGCGAGCGGGCTCGCCGGACGTGGCAGGGCGAATTGGCGGGCGGATGCCGCGTACCACGGCGCACCCATCGCTTCGGCCCGGGCCACAGCGTCGGCGGCGAAGCGCTGCGCCGCGACGTCATCGCCGACGAGCGCACTGAGTTTGGCAAGCGCCAGCGCCACCGGGCCGCCGTACGGCGTCGTGGCGGGGCCGGTCGCGTGCAGGTGGGACGCCGGCAGCAGCACGGCACGCAGCCGCGCCGAGCTCTCGCGATCGGCGGCCGCCACCGCGAGGTCGGCGAGAGCGACGTGCCCGACGAGCCACTCATGGACCGTGGCCGGGATCTCGTCGAGATGGCGCATCAGCGCACGGAAGATCGAGAACGCCTCGTCCAGTCGCCCCAGTGCCAGCAGGATCTCGGCACGCCACCCCTGCGCGAAGAACGGAGCGTCGGCGATCAGGATCCGCACTTCCTCCTCGATCCCTTCGAGTCCCTCGCGCGTGCGGCGGGCGAGGGCGCCGCGCAGGATGAGGTCGAACAGTTCTGCGTCCTCGACGCCCGCGCTGCGTCCCGACTCTCGGGCAGCCTCGGCGAGGGGCGCGACGTCGACGAGGCGGTCCTCCAAAAGCGCGATGCTCGCCCGGATCGCCGCCATCCGCCACGACCAGATGCGCGAGTCGGTGCGCTCGACCACGGCTGCGAGTTCGCCGATCGCGTGATTGAAGTCCACACGCAGCCCCAGTTGCTCGAGGGCGTCTGCGCGCCAGTGCCAGCCCCACGCGAGGATGTGGTCGTCCGATGCCGCGCGCCCGAGGCCGATGGCGTCGTGCGCGAGCGCCAGCCGCTGCGGAAGCCCTTCCACCCCGAGCGCGTGAAGGTACGCCGTCTGCAGTCCTGCGAATCGCCGCTCGGCCTCGACCCGATCGATCCGATGCGCCGACGGCACGACTCCATCGGCCCACCCGGTCGACAGTCCCTCCAAGTGGGTGCGCACGAGCGCGCGCCACTCCCGTCGGCTCGCCGGCTCGTCGCCGTCGTCCGGGGGCGGTCCGAGCATGCCGAGAGCCTCGAGGCACAGCCCTTGGCGGTCACCTGCCGCTTTCCACATGATGGAGGGATCCGACACGGCGGTGGCGGCCTCGGCCAGCAGCTCGGCGTCGCCCAGCTGCCGCGCCAGATCGGCGGCCGCGAGGCATGCCCGCCACGCGTCGGTGAGCGAACCGCTCCGTGCTTCGCTGCGCGCCCGATCCAGCAGCCGACGGGCCTGTGCTGCAGCGGACCGAGAATGCCAGGCCGCATCCCCGGACCGATCGTGCGGCGTCCCAGGCATCGCTTCTCCCCGGAATTGCGTGGAACCACGGATGCCCGCGGGATGGCGATCATCCTATCGTCGGCCTCAGCAGGAAGGGAGATGTCATGCAAGCTCGACGCGTGGCTCGGATCGGCGGCTGGGCCGCCGCCGTCGCGGGGATCACCGGGGCGCTGGGGGCCGCATTCCTCCTCGCCGTCCCGCCGGCTGTCCCACCCGATGTGTTCAACTATCCTCTGTCGCCTGCGGCCTTCGTCGTCGTCCAAGCGGTGTTCGCCGCCCACCATCTGCTGACGGCGTTCGCGCTCTGGGCGTTCTGGCGGGCAGGCTTGGCCGGCCGTGGGCGCTTCGCCGACCTCTCGGGCTGGTCGGCGGTCGTCGTGATGGCTCTGCTCGGCGTGTGGGAGCTCGTCGTCATCGTCGGCAACGGGCATCCCATTCCCTCGGAACAGCTCGCCTGGATCGACGCGGGCTATGGGACGCTGAGCCTTCTGAGCGGGATCACCCTCGTGCTGCTCGGGGTGGCTGCCGCGCGTGCTCGTGTGCTGACGGGCCCGTCGCGCTGGATCGCTCTCGCCATGGGGGTCTGGGTCTTCGTGCCCATGCTGCCGGCGTTGTTCGCGAGCTTCCTCCTCGGGCGCATCGTGATCGGCCTCTGGCTCTTGCTGTTCGCCGCACTCGGCTGGGCGATGCTGCGGTGGGCGGGTGCGGATGCCGCGCCCCGGCGTGCCACGGCGGACGCCGCTGTTGGAAGGTCGGCGTCATGAGCGCCGACATCGCGGCACGCATCGGTGCGCGCGTCGCGGTCGGAGCGATCGGCGGCCTCGCGTGGGCGGCGAGCCTGCGCGCCTACATGGCCGAGATCAACTGGACGGCCACGAACGTGGACTGGGCCGGGACGTTCGTGGGAATCCTCCTGCCCGGGGTGATCGCGGGGGCGGCCCTCGGCGCGGCGACGACGCTGGACGGGCGAGAACGGCGGGGCCGCATCGGTCTGCGCTGGTGCGCGGTGGCCGTCCTCGCGTTCGCGGTGTTCCCGATGCTGCTGCCGGGCCAGCTGTGGGCGCTTCTCACCTCGGGACTTGGCGGCGGCGCGATCGGTGTCGCGCTGGGCGGGCTCGCGGGCGGCTATGCGCTGGGCGGGCGTCCGACGTGGCGCCGGATGGTCTGCGCTGTGCTCGCGATCCTCGTGATCGCGAGCACAGCGGCGACGGTCCCGCTCATCGGCGGGAGAAGGCTCGCCGTGACGACCGCGCGCGGCTGGTGGGTGATGCTGCTGGTGGCATCGCTCCTGGCACTGCTCATGATCGCCGCCTCGATTCCGTTCCGTCGGCTGGCGGCCCTCCGCGACGCCGCGACGCGATCGGAAATCGCGGTCGAGACCGCGAAAGCAGAGTGAAGCGCCGTCGGCCGATTGCTCGGATCAGCGGGGTCGGCGCCCGGCGAAGGGCGCCAGAGAGTCGCGGAGCGCAGCCAGCTGCGCGGCATCCATCCCCACCCGCTCCATGATGCGCTGGGGAACATCGAGCGCCTGCCGACGCAACGCCCGGCCCTCGCGCGTCAGCGCGATCTCGAGAACGCGCTCGTCGTCGGGTCGGCGCGAGCGCGAGACGCGGCCCTGCGCCTCGAGGCGCTTGACGAGCGGCGAGAGCGTCGCCGGCTCCATCGCGAGTTCGTCGGCGAGTTCGCCGAGCGAACGCGGCGACTGCTCCCACAGCGCGAGCATCACGAGATACTGCGGGTGCGTGAGGCCCAGCGGCTCGAGCACCGGACGGTAGATCGCCACGACGTTGCGCGCCGCGGTCACGAGCGCGAAGCAGACCTGGTTGTCGAGCTTCAGCAGGTCGTCGGGTGTGGGTTCTGACACGGTCACCATCGTATCGTGCCCAAATGATTAGTACACTAATTGCTATGCCAGCATCGGATGCCACCCCCCACGACAAGATCCCCCTGCGCCAGCGGGCGCGCGAAGCCGGCGGGTGGTACGCGTGGTTCAACTCCAAGCTCATCCGCCTGGCCGGCCCCGCAGCGGTCGGCCCCTACGAGACGACTCCCCCACCGACCCCGGCCGAGCGGGCCGAGCGCGGCTGTCCGCTGTGCGGCGCGCCGATTGCGAACCACACGTTCGACCGGTCAGGCCCGAAGCCGCTCATGCACTGCCCGTGACCGCTCGAGCGCGGCCCGCGCCCGGCACCGGCATCCGCACGAAGGCAGGGCGGCTCCTGAAACCAGGAGCGTCCGCGGGAGCTCACTCGCGGTCCCGTCGGCCACGGGCGCAACCGCTCCATCGACGCGGTCGAGCCGCGGGTGGCGCGAGAATCTGACGAAGACGGCCTCGTGCTCCTGCCCGACCCTGCGGGCAGAGGGCCGACAACTCCCCGAGTGCCGCGGCGTCACGCGTGGCCAGCGCGCTCCATCGCCCGAAGCTCGCGCTTGAGGTCCTGGACCTCGTCGCGCAGGCGGGCGGCCAGCTCGAACTTGAGCTCGCCGGCGGCAGCCAGCATCTGGTCGCTGAGATCGGCGATCGTCGCCTCGAGCTGCTCGGCGCCCTCGGCCGCGATGCCCTCACGCCGCAGCTGAGGCGTCGAGGACCTGCCCTTGCCGGACTTCGTCTTCGCAGCGGCCTTGCCCCGCAGCATCCGGTCGGTGTCGGATGCCTCGCGCGCGAGCACCTCGGTGATGTCGGCGATCTTCTTGCGAAGCGGCTGCGGGTCGATCCCGTGCTCGAGGTTGTAGGCGACCTGCTTCTCGCGACGGCGGTTGGTCTCTTCGATCGCGTTGCGCATCGAGTCGGTGACGGTGTCGGCGTACATATGCACCTCACCCGACACGTTGCGCGCGGCGCGGCCGATCGTCTGGATGAGCGAGGTGCCCGACCGCAGGAACCCCTCTTTGTCGGCGTCGAGGATCGCCACCAGCGACACCTCGGGCAGGTCGAGACCTTCTCGCAGCAGGTTGATGCCCACCAGCACGTCGTAGACGCCGGCGCGCAGCTCCGTCAGAAGCTCCACGCGGCGCAGCGTGTCGACATCGGAGTGCAGGTACCGCACCCGCACACCGTGCTCGCCCAGGAAGTCGGTGAGCTCCTCGGCCATCTTCTTCGTCAGCGTGGTGACCAGCACGCGCTCATCGCGCCCCGCGCGCACGCGGATCTGCTCGAGCAGGTCGTCGATCTGCCCCTTCGAGGGCTTCACGACGATCTGCGGGTCGATGAGCCCGGTCGGACGGATGATCTGCTCGACGACGCCGTCGGCGATCCCCATCTCATAGCGGCCCGGAGTTGCCGAGAGGTACACCGTCTGGCCGACGCGGTCCTTGAACTCGTCCCATCGCAGCGGGCGGTTGTCGAGTGCGCTCGGCAGGCGGAAGCCGTGCTCGACGAGCGTGCGCTTGCGCGAGGCATCCCCCTCGTACATCGCCCCGATCTGCGGGACGGTGGCATGCGACTCGTCGATGACCATGAGGAAGTCGTCGGGAAAGAAGTCCAGCAGGGTGTGCGGCGGCTCGCCCGGCGAGCGGCCGTCGAGGTGCCGCGAGTAGTTCTCGATGCCCGAGCAGAACCCCAGCTGCTGCAGCATCTCGAGATCGAACGTCGTGCGCATGCGCAGTCGCTGAGCCTCGAGCAGCTTGTTCTGCGACTCGAGCTCTTTCAGGCGTTCGGCCAGCTCGTCTTCGATCGTGCCGATAGCTCGCTGGACGGTCTCGGTGCCGGCCGCGTAGTGAGTGGCAGGAAAGATCGGCACCGCCTCGAGGCGCTGCACGACATCGCCCGTCAGCGGGTGGAGCATGTACAGCGCCTCGATCTCGTCGCCGAACATCTCGATGCGGATCGCGAACTCCTCGTACACCGGGATGATCTCGATCGTGTCGCCGCGCACGCGGAAGTTGCCGCGCGAGAAGTCGACGTCGTTGCGGTTGTACTGCATCGCGATGAACTTGCGGATGAGCGCGTTGCGGTCGTACAGCTCGCCGACCTGCAACGCCACCATCGCGCGCAGGTACTCCTCGGGCGAGCCCAGTCCGTAGATGCACGACACCGTGCTGACCACCACGACGTCGCGCCGGCTCAGCAGCGAGTTCGTCGTCGAGTGCCGCAGGCGCTCGACCTCGGCGTTGATCGACGAGTCCTTCTCGATGAAAGTGTCGGTCTGCGGGACGTACGCCTCGGGCTGGTAGTAGTCGTAGTACGAGACGAAATACTCCACGGCGTTGTTGGGCATGAGCTCACGGAACTCGTTCGCAAGCTGCGCCGCGAGAGTCTTGTTGTGCGCGAGCACCAGCGTGGGCCGCTGCACCGCCTCGACGAGCCAAGCCGTCGTCGCCGACTTGCCGGTGCCCGTCGCGCCGAGCAGCACGACATCGGTCTCGCCGGCGTTGATGCGCGCCGCGAGCTCGGCGATCGCCTGCGGCTGATCGCCGCTGGGCTGGTATTCGCTGACGACCTCGAACGGCCGCACGGATCGCGTGGTCTGCATCACTTCAGACTATGCCGGGCCTCCGACACCGGGGCGGGCGTTCGCTCTGCGCTCACCCGGTGCGGCGCCCGGCGTCCCCGCGCTTCAGCCGTTCCCACAGCAGGTCGACCTGTCGCTCGGTCTGAGCGAGGGTGCCCGAGGTGTCGATGACGACGTCCGCGATGCGCAGGCGCGCGTCGTCCGACACCTGCGAGGCCAGGCGGGCGGCGGCATCGGTCTCGCTCATCCCGCGCAGCTCGACCAGGCGCCGCGCGCGCACCTCGGCGGGGGCGTGGGCGACCACGACAAGCTCCCACGGGTCGTCCGCGCGGGCCTCGACCAGCAGCGGCACGTCGTAGACGACGACCGCCGCGGGGTCGGCCGCGAACGCCGCGTCCATACGGCGCTGCGACTCCACGCGCACGGCGGGGTGCACGATCGCGTTCAGCCGCGCGACCGCGTCGGCATCGCCGAACACGCGCCCGGCGAGCGCCGCCCGATCGAGAGAGCCGTCGGCGCGGATGACGTCGCCGCCGAACGCGTCGGCGATCGCCGCGAGCACAGCCGATCCGGGCTGCTGCACATCGCGCACGATCGCGTCGGCGTCCACGACGATCGCGCCGTGTTCGACGAGTCGCGCGGCGATGGTGGACTTTCCCGAGGCGATGCCTCCGGTGAGTGCGACGAGGGGCATGCCTAAGAGGATGCCACGGCCGGCAGCATCCGGCTGCCCACCGCCCGGCCGCAACATTTGGACACTCCTGAGCCGCGCCTGAGGCGTGCCTGAGGACGAGCCGATACCGTGGGTGTCGCCTGAGAGGGAGATGGACCTCGACACGAGCGGAGTCTGGGGAGGTCGTGAGATGACCGTGTGGCGCACCGAGATTGCGTCGCCGACTCACGCGGCTCTCCGCTCGTGTCGCTCCATCGCCGGACGCAGCCGGTCCCCGGCCCGCGCGGCCGTTCGTGTCGGCGGGCACGGCGTCGTCCAGCTCGCGCCGACCCCGATTCGGCTGTGACATGGCCAGCGGCTCACGCCCGTTCGAAGTTGCGTTCTGGGATATCCTGACCGAGGCCCGGGAGTCGCAGTCGCAGGCTTCCGCCCCGCTGGGAGCTTCGATGGATCAGCCACGCGTCGCCGTCGTGATCGAGGATGAGACCGACATCCGGTCTCTGCTCGGCGCTGTCCTCGGTCAGGCCGGCTTCGAGGTGTACGGAGCGGCGACCGGCGTCGACGGACTCGAGCTCGTGCGTCTGCATCAGCCGCTCGTGACCACGCTCGACATCAACATGCCCGGCATGGACGGCTTCGAGACGGCCAAACGCATCAGAACCATCAGTTCGACGTACATCGTCATCCTGAGCGCGCGCACCGAGGAGATCGACGCACTGCAGGGCCTCGAGGCCGGTGCGGACGACTACATCGCCAAACCCTTCCGCCCCCGTGAGCTGCGCGCGCGCGTCGACGCGATGCTGCGCCGTCCCCGCCATCGCATCGACGGCGCGCTGCAGGACCCCAGCGATCGGCAGCCCGAGGCTGCCCCGGTGCTGTCTGCCGCGGCGAACGGCGCGAACGGCATCTGGCTCGAGCACAAGGGACTCCGCCTCAGCCGCGACACGCGCATCGTGTCGGTCGACGGCGTGGATCTCGACCTGACCCGCAGCGAGTTCGACATCCTCGCAGACCTGCTCGAAGCCGGGCGCCGGGTGCGCGGGAAGGGCGATCTCGCGCTCATGCTCCGCGGCGAGCGGAGCACCGGCATCGAGTACGTCAGCGACAGCGACGCCCGTGCGATCGAGGTGCACGTCGCGAATCTGCGCCGCAAGCTCGGCGAATCGCCCGCGAACCCGCAATGGATCGAGACCGTGCGCGGCGTCGGCTATCGCCTCACCGCGTGAGGCAGGAGGGTCGAGGCATCCGTGCTGCGATCAGAGCCCGTCGCTGACCAGCACCGACGTCTCGACGCTCGCCGCGGCGCGACGGGCCGCAGCCCTCGCCGTGGTCGTCAGATCGCCCACGCGGTAGCCCACGGTGTCGGTGAGCGCCATACCGACGCCCAGCACCGGAAGCACGCCGCCGCCGACCCGACCCAGATCGTCGAAGAGTCCTCGATAGATCGCAGCCGCCGAGCGGCGCGCGGTCGCCGGTGACTCGGTGACGAGCGAGACGAGCAGCCCCGTCGGTCCGTCCTCGCCGACGATCGCGTCCGACGGGACATGCGCGCGCACGCCCTCGCGCCACACCTCGGTGACCGACAGCGCCACGTCGCTGCCGAATGCGGTGGAGATCTGCTCGAGGTCCTCGATCCGCACCGCGATCAGGCCGACGAGCTCTCCGCGGGGTGCGGCACGCCCGCACACAGCGGCCGTCGCGTGCTCGAAGGCGTCGAGCGAGAGAATGCCCAGATCATCGTCCGCGGCATCCGCAGCGCGGGCGAACCCACGCACCGGCGCCCGCGAGGCCCGCAGCACGGAGGCCACCACCACGGCGACGATCGTGAGGACGACGGTCAGGAACGCGGTGTTCACCGTTCCGAAGTAGTCGGTGAAGATCGCACTCTCGGGGCCCGAGATCAGAAACGCGCCCGTGCGGGCGAGGTAGTACAGCGCCTGGAACCCGAGGACGAGCGCGAGCACCCACGCGGTGCGGCTCTGAAGCAGCGCGCCGCGCAGGCACTCGGCCGCGCCCAGCCCCGCGAACGCGATGAGCGCGACGAACATCCACATCGCACCCGCCCAGTCATCGGTGCGCGGGTCGACGAAGACGGCCACCGCCGCTGCGACGACGGCGAGGCCGACGATGACGGATGCCGCGGCCATGCGCCTGCCGTTGAACACCCGAATCCCCAGCCACACGCCGCCCGTGCCGGCCACGAACGCGGCGTTGCCGACCGCGATCGGCCACTGGACCCCGGGCATCTGCGACCACAGCACGTACGCGATCGTGGTGAGCATCGCCGCGAGGAACGCGATCGACCAGATCCGCCCCGCGCCCTCGTCGCGGCGGATGATCGTCTCGACGATGAACAGCACCCCGCTCGTGTTGACGACGAGCGCGGCGACGACCGTCACGCTGTAGAGGTCGAGGGTCATGGGGCCTCCTCGGCTGCGGGGGGATCGGGCTCGAGCGCGGGGAGCTTCACGACGAAGGTCGTGCCCACGCCGGGGGAACTGTGCAGGCCTATGTCGCCGCCGTGCGCTCTGACGATGTCGCGGCTGATCGCCAGGCCCAGGCCGCTCCCCGTGCCCCGACGCGCACCGGCACGGTAGTAGCGCTGGAACAGCCGCGCCCGCTCCGCCTCGTCGATCCCTGTGCCCGTGTCGCGGACCAGGATCCACGTCGCCGACCCGTCGGTCGTGGTGCCGAGGAAGATGGAGCCGCCGTCCCGGTTGTAGGTGATCGCGTTGGAGAGGAGATTGTCGACGACCTGTCGCAGGCGCAGCGGGTCCGCCCACGCCGATGCCGGCTCGAGCCCGTTCACGTCGAGCGTGATGGCCCTGGTGGCAGCGCGCGGGAGCATCGCCTCGGCCGCGGACCGCGCGATCTCGTCGACCTCGATCAGCCGCGGCGCGATGGCCAGCTCGACCGACGAGGGCGACGAGCTCGACGCGGCGAGCAGGTCGCCCACGATGCCCAGCAGCCGCTCGGCGTTGCGTTCGGCGATCTCTAGGCGCGCACGCACCGGCTCGGGAACGCCCTCGTCGTCCAGGGCGAGGTCGAGGTAGCCGAGGATGGAGGTGAGCGGCGTGCGCAGCTCGTGCGAGACGGAGGCCACCAGATCGTCGCGCGCCTGCAGCGCGGTCAGCTCGGTGGTCACGTCGCGCGAGACCACGACGGCGCCGGCATCGGCGCCGATCGGGTCGCTGAGCCGGCGCGCGGTGATGTTCAGCGCTCGGCGCGCACCGACGGGCTCGCCGAACCACACCACCTGCCCGTCGAACGCCTCGCCGCGCAGCGCGCGTTCCAGCGGCAGCTCCTCCGGACGCAGGCGCGTCACGCCGTCGTCGAGGAACGCCGCCACCTCGTCGCCGTCGGCACCCGCACGGTCGTCGACGCCGAGGGCGCGCTGCAGTCGCCCATGCGCCTCGTTCGTCACGGCGACCTCGCCGTCCGGGCCGATGCGGATCACCCCGAAGTCCACGGCGTCCAGCACCTCGGTGAGCTCCTCCTCCTGGCGCCGGGTGCGCTCGAGGACCCCCGTGAGCAGCTGGGCCTGCTTGGCCAGGAGGATGCGCTGCGCCTCCGACCGCCGCGCCGTCAGATAGCTCGTCGCCGCTATGGCCAGCAGCACGAGCGGCAGGAGGATCGTCGGATAGCTCAGTTCGGAATCTGCGAACGGGAGCAGCACGCCCAGCGTCGCCGTGATCGCGACGATCGCCCCGTACAGGCCGAGGAGGCCGAACCCGGACGCCAGCCACGTCACCGGGAAGATCCACAGGAGCCCCAGCAGCGACTGCGGCGCCGAGAGCTGGATGAAGCCGATCGCGGAGAAGTCCAGCGCGGGGACGGCGGCGACCCACCCAGGGGCGAGGCGATTCCACGGGATCACGAACGTCGCTGCGGTCAGGACGAGAATCGCCACCGCGCCGAAGAAGAAGACCGTCACGTCGCCGAGGAAGGGCCCGAGTGCGACCATGACCGCCAGCAGGAACACGACCGATGCCAGCAGCAGCTGGTTGAGCAGCGCCGCGCGCGCCCGTGTGTGGTCGGACGCCCGTGCCCCGGCGGCGCGCGCGCGCCCCGCGCACCGCGCCGCACGCAGCGGCTGACCTCCGGGGTCGATCACGGCCATACCGTGACCGTAGTGGATGCCGCCGACGCGGAGTACCGCGCAAGACGGCGATGGGCCGGAACCCAAAGGGCGGGTTCTAGCGATCCCCGCAACACCCTGAGTTTCAGGGGGTTGCGGGGATCGTGGTTTCTGAGGAGTTGAAGGTTCGGTTCTTCGAGGCGCTGGATCGTGAGGAGGGCGGTGTCACAGCGGCGGCGCGCGTGGTCGGTGTGAATCGGCATACTGCGTTCGGGTGGGCGCGGAGGGCGGGTGTGCGCGGTCGCGGCAAGCCGGGACGGGCCGCTCATCCGGGACGGGCTGAGTATGACCGGCTGCGCGCGTTAGGGGTTCGTCGGCGGGACGCTGCTCTGCGAGTCGGTGTCCATGAGCGGACGGCCGAGGACTGGGACAAGGGCATCCGCAAGATCAACGGCTCGCGCCTGCACCCGGACGGGCGTCGGGTGGACTACAAAGCGGGTGTGATCAGTTACGTCGATGGGAACCAGCCGCCACCGGTGACAGCGTTGGAGGCGACCCTGCATCCGCGGTTCTTGACTCTCGTTGAGCGCGAGCGGATCGCAGACCTGCGCCGGCAGGGCGCGTCGCTGCGTGAGATAGGCCGGCAGCTGGGTCGGCCGGCTTCGACGATCAAGCGAGAGCTGGAC
>NZ_JBFECU010000039.1:0-1067 GCF_041379855.1 Microbacterium sp. BWT-B31 | reverse complement strand
CGCTGCTTGTCGGTGAGGTTCTCCGCTCCGGCGCGGAGGATGGTCTGGATCCCGTAGAGCGGGTCCCCCTTCCGTCCGCGATGCTCGAGGGTGTCCTGCTGAACGCGGCGGCGGACCTCGTCCACGGCGGCGGTGCCGAGCTTGACGACATGGAACGCGTCGAGCACCGCGACGGCGTCGTCCAGCTTGTCGTCGATCGCGGTCTTGTAGCCCGCGAACGGGTCAAGAGCTGCGACCTTCACGCTCCTCCGGAACGCGTCGCCGCGTTCGGCGAGCCAGGTCGCGTACGCCTTCCCCGATCTGCCCGGCACGAGGTCGAGCAGCCGGGCCCGCGTCTTCCCGGTGCTGTCGCGGCTGAGGTCGACCATCCCGGTCAGCTCCTTCGGCCCGCGCTTGCGGGCGTCGACGTGATGCCAGATGTGCTCGTCGACCCCGAGAGTGGTGACGTTCTCGAACCGGGACTCATCAGCGGCGAGCTTGACGAGCTCAGGTTCGACGGCCCGCCACACCGTCTTCCACGACGTCCCGAGCTGACGGGCCAGGCCATGGATGCTGGCGTGCTCACGGCGCAACTGCCCGATCGCCCAGCCGACAGCGCGCTTGGTGATCGATCCTCGCGGGGCGACCACGGACGGCAGCTGTTCCACGAACGTCCGCCGCACGCAGGCCTCGTCGTCGCACCGCCAGACCCGCTGCCGCCACACGATCCGCACCCGAGTCACCCCGGGCACGTCATGAAGCACCCGTCGACGACGTCCGCGGCCGGTCGCGACGACCCCGCACGACGGGCACCCGGCAGGCGCCGCTGGTGTCGAGACGGTGACGACCAGCAGCCCGTCGCGACGGTCGACATACTCAACGTGGACGCCGTCCAGGCCGAGCAGCAGGTCGCAGCGGGAACACGGGCAGGAAGCAGAGCGCGCGTCAGCGCACCCCGAACTATGGTGAGACACGTCGAGGTCCTCGTGATGGAACAGCAGTTGGCGCTACTGATCCTCGGGGACCTCGACCCCTACCCACCGACCATCACCCGGCGAGCCTCACCCCCACCAAATGTCCGAAGAGCC
>NZ_JBFECU010000038.1:0-1439 GCF_041379855.1 Microbacterium sp. BWT-B31 | reverse complement strand
TCGAGAGGTGCAGGGTGATGCGGCGGCCATGGCGGGCGAGGGTCGCCGGGATCGTGAACAGCCGGTAGCGCAGGCGTTTCGGTTCCCACCGGCGGGCCTCATGCAGTGGGTGGGCGAGCATACCCGCCCAGGCGATCAGGTCGCCGGCGAGGGCGACGATGGCGCACCAGATCCGGTTCTGATCGAACCCGTGCAACGGGAGGTTGCGCAGTCCGGTGTCCTTGCCCTGCCGGATGCGGTCCTCGCAGCGGGCCCGGCGGCGGTGCCGGAGTTCGAGGGTCTGCAGCTGTCCGCGTCTGGTGTTGGTGGCGAACGCGGTCAGCCGGTAGCCGTCCACGTCCCCGAACCGGAGTTGCGCGCCCGGGTGTGGGCGTTCCCGCCGCACGATCACACGCATGCCGGTCGGCCAGTTCTCCAGGTTCAGTACACCGGTGAACTCGGCCACCGCGGCCCCGTCCCGCGGGTCGCCGTCCGCGTCGAGCGCGGGCTCCCAGAGGTCCTCCGGGATCAGCCGGTAGAGGTCCGGGGTCTCGTACGGGAGCGTGAACCCGACCGAGTACGACAGCCGACGCCCGGTGAGCCAGTGAAGGAACTCGTGCGTCCCGCCCGCGGAATCGGCGCGGATCAGCACGCCCTTCCCCGGCCGTGTCTTCCCGCCCGGCAACTGGGCCAGCGCGGCACGGGTGACGGTGATGTGGTCGGCCGCGGTGTTCGATCCCGCGTTCCCGGGCCGCAGCCGGATCGCGAGCGTCTCCCCGGTCCCCGCCGCGCCGTGGTCGACGAACGCGCACAGCGGGTGGAACCCGAACCCCTTCTTCCAGGTCGGGCGGGCATGCTCCTTCTCCGAGTGCGCGGTCAGCAAGGTCGCGTCCAGATCGATCACGAGCGGGACGTCCGGCGACGCCGCCGTGTCAGGCGCGTGCTCCTCGGCCAGGGCCCACGCGGTCGTTCGCGCTTCGTGCCGCGCCAGGTCGATCGCAGCGAGCACCCGATCCGCGTCCGCAGCCAACGCCGTGATCGTGCGGGACACCGTCGGGTCCGACGCGACCGCACCGTACACGCCGGGCTCGGCGCGCAGCGTCGCGATATCCGACAGGGCGTCGCCGCCGAGCGCGAGCATGACCGCGAGATCCAGGATCACCTTGCCCGGGTCGTGCACCGCGAGCGGCTTGCGCCACGACCCGAGCGCCGCCGACAGGACCCGATCCAGGCCCGTTGCGCGGGCCGTCTCGGTCAGCAGCACCCCGCCAGCCTGACCGATCGCGGGCACGTCCGCGGTGTCAACATGAACGCGCGGGTACACGCCGGTAGTCTTCACCTTGAAGGTGCTCCTCGAACTCGGTGAACTGGTCTCTAAGCAATTCCAATTCTCCCAGATCAGGAGCACTTTCCATCTTTACAACACGACCCGCAAGCCACTCAACGGCGAAAGCCCGAGG
>NZ_JBFECU010000037.1:0-1526 GCF_041379855.1 Microbacterium sp. BWT-B31 | reverse complement strand
GCCTCGATCTTTCATCGGGCCGTTGATCGGGGGTGTTCGGCGTCGTTGCCGGGGGTGTGGTGCTGATTCTGCTGTGAGGGTACGACAATGGCCGCGTGGCGCTGCGGTGGCGGGTCTCCGGTCCTCGGGGTCGTGGTGGTCAGCGGGATCGGCGGTGTCAGCCGCTGGGCGCTGGCAGGGCGCGGAGTGTGGTGATCGCGGCGAGCATGAGGCCGGCCCAGCGGGATCGGGCTGCCAGGTGCAGGGTGATGCGGTGGCCGTGCCGGGCGAGGGTCGCGGGGATCGCGAACAGGCGGTGCCGGAGCCGTTTCGGTTCCCACCGCCGCGCTTCGTGTTCGGGATGAGCGAGCAGACCAGCCCAGGCGGTGATCTCGGAGGCGAGGGCGACGATGGCGCACCAGATCCGGTTCTGGTCGAACCCGTGCAGGGGGAGGTTGCGCAGGCCGGTGTCTTTCGCGTTGCGGATCCGGTCCTCGCAGCGTGCCCGGCGGCGGTGCCGTAGCTCGAGGCGTTGGAGCTGCCCGCGCTTGCTGTTGGTGGCGAACGCGGTGAGCCGGTATCCGTCGACGTCGTCGAACCGGAGCTGTGCGCCCGGGTGGGGGCGTTCCCGGCGGACGATGACGCGCATCCCTTCGGGCCAGCCGGTCAGGTCGAGCAGTCCGGTCAGTTCTGCGACCGCGGCACCGTCACGGACGTCGCCGTCGGCGTCGAGCGCGGGCTCCCAGGCCTGGTGGTCGGTGATCAGTTTGTAGAGCTTGGGGGTGTGGAACGGGAGGGTGTATCCGACCGAGTACGACAGTCGTCGCCTGGTCAGCCAGGTCACGAACTCCTTCGTGCCGCCGGCGCCGTCGGCCCGGATCAGCACGCCCTTGCCCGGACGTGGGCGCCCGCCGGGGAGTTGGGTGAGCGCGGCGCGGGTGAGCGCGATGTGATCCGCTGCGGTGTTCGACCCCGCATTGCCTGGGCGCAGGCGGATCTGGAGCATCTCCCCGGAGCCCGCGGTGCCGTAGTCGGCGAACGCGATGAGCGGGTGGAACCCGAACCCGCGTTTGAACGTCGCCGCTGCTTGTTCCTTCTCCGAGTGCGCGGTGATCAGCGTCGCGTCCAGATCGATCACCAACGGCGCCTCCGCACTGGTCGCCGCGTCCGGAGCGTGCCCGCCGGCCAGCGTCCACGCTGTCTCTCGCGCGGCCTGCCGGGCCGTGTCGATGGCGGCGAGCACACGGTCAGCGTCCGCGGCAAGCTCCGCGATCACCCGGGACACCGTCGCATCCGACGCGACACGCCCATACACACCGGGCTCGGCACGCAGCGCCGCGATATCGGAGAGCGCGTCGCCGCCCACAGCGAGCGTGACAGCGAGATCGAGGAGCACCTTCGCAGGATCGTGCACCGCGAGCGGCTTGCGCCATCGCCCCAGCGTGCCGGACAGCGCCCGATCCAGACCCGTCGCACGGACCGTCTCGGTCAACAGCACCCCACCCGCGTGACCGACCGCGGACACCGCCGCAGTATCAACATGAAGG
>NZ_JBFECU010000036.1:0-1640 GCF_041379855.1 Microbacterium sp. BWT-B31 | reverse complement strand
GACCGGAGACCCGCCCCCGCAGCGCCACGCGGCCCGTCGTCGTACCCTCATGCCAGAATCAGCGACACAACCCCGACAACGACGCCGAGCAGCCCCGATCAACAGCCCGATGAAAAATCGAGGATAGCGGTGGTCCCGGCTACATGCTCGTCAATGTCTCGGGGACTTTGAAACGGCAGGCCGCGACAATCATCTCGGCGGGCGACGGCTCTCCGAGCTATGGTTGCCCCGGTGACCCGTCCAGCTTGCCCCGGATCTGTAGCGCGGAAGTGATTTCGACTGTGGTCAGTCAGATCCTGAGTGCCGCTGGATGGACGGCGTCGACCATCCCGTAACAGGAGCCAACATCCATGAGGTGCGTCGCGCTCTCAGCATGTGCCCGGGCGACCTGAGAGCGCGACGCACTACAAACGACACACACGTCCTTATCTTGCACCGTTCGCCGTCATCGGCGTCGGGTCGCCTGGCTTTCCACACCTGCCCGATCTCGGGGGATCGGGCAGGTGTGGAGACGTGTCGACAGCCGTTGAGTCCCGAGGCGCCCGAGCGCCCACCAGAATCGGCGAAGGGTTCGTGTAAGGAATTGCTCCGAGCGGCCATTTCTAGGTAAGAGACGGAATCTAGCGAAAGCGCTTGCGACTACCGCACGTGTTGCTCGTTGGGTCCGGGCACTATCAGTCCCGCGAAAAGGAAACCGCATGAGAATTCTGGCCAAGGCGGCTGGTGCTGCTGCACTCGCCGTTGCCGTCGTCGTCGGTACGACCCTGCCCGCTCAGGCGGCCGGCGGCTCTGGAACTCGGACTTGTACGCCTCCAAAGGAGGTGGCGCTCTACTCGGACCAGACGGGTTCCGGATGGCACAAGTACGACGCGATCAACACGCTCATCAACACTGTGCAGCCGTCTAATCAGCGCGGGCAGTTCAACACCTTCGGAGCCACCTCATCGACGAGCTGGACCGTATACGCCGTGACGATCTATAGCTACGGCGCAACGTGCATCTAAGGCTTGTCGGCAATGTCTCAGGGGTTGTGGTCGCAGTCGTCCTTGCGCTCACAGCGTGTTCGGCAGGTCCGCTACCCACTGACGCGGTCACGCCGTCGTCGCGGAGAGATTATGGGGACCTGATGAAACGATGCCTCGCCGAAAGCGGCATCGAGGCGACCGTCCAGGGTCCCGGGCTCACGATTGAGTCAACGGAGGCCCAGTCGAGCCAGATCAACGCAGCTGTGGCGGCATGCGAGCACAAGTTCGGCTACGACACGATAACGTCGCTCTCCGACTCACAACTCAAAGAGCTCTACGAGTTCGAGAGGACGACTGCGGCCTGCTTGACCGACCTCGGATATCGCGTCGCGCTGCCATCCGAGGCCGTCTTCATCGAGTCGTACTATTCCGGCGAGTTCGCGCTCCTCGAGTCCCAGCTGCTGAGCCAGGCCGCGGATCAAGCGGCCTATGAAGAAGCCATGGCAAGCTGCCCTCCCGCTGCGACGCAGTACGACCCGTACTCGGGTTAGATGTTCTTCCCACGGTGGTTGTGTGCAGCGTGGCGTGATGGGGTAGGGCGAGGACCTCCGGTATCGATGTGGGTTACCACACTCACTCGATCCACGGAGGTCCTCGTGTCTTACGTTACCCATG
>NZ_JBFECU010000035.1:0-1950 GCF_041379855.1 Microbacterium sp. BWT-B31 | reverse complement strand
TGGGTCATCGTGGGATCTCTTCTTTGCTTCTTGGCGGAAACAACTGGTCATCCCACGGTGGCCCTCAATCGTCAACGACGACGAGGAACCGCAGGAAGTGACACCACGCTATGGGACGCACCCCCGAATCATGGAGTCGGACTTTACGCCATATGGAGAACTGGTCCACGCGAAATCGGCGACGGCATATGACTGTTGTGAGCCCCGCAGTAGTCGCACCAATGCACCGAGCTTGCGGGGGGGATGGACGGAGCAGCCTCCACCATAGGTTCGTCTGGCGTCCTCGGAGTCCAGGAACGTGGCGGCGCGACGTCGCGATCCGCTCAGCGTGAAGCGAACAAGATCCACAGTGCCGTCAAGGACGTCGCCGCAATGAGTGCTAGCCCAACGAGTCCAATGATGATTGCTTGTCGCTTGCTGGCTACCCAGGACGCTGCGACACCGGCAGCCCCACCCACATTGGCCATCGTTACCCCTCCGATCAAGATCGCCAGTCGCCGCTCCGGGAAGCAAGACAACGGTGCCGGGTCCATAAGTGCGCACGCTGTGACGTCGGTCGAATGCCCCGCCAGGAGACCGATGACAAGCAGCAGCGTCATCAGTGCGAACGTCGACAGGAGCCACCATCGCGGTCTTCGGTTCAGTCGTATCACTTCGACAGTGTACGAAGAAGCACAGACCTGGCGACTGCCCTCGTACGAAACTCGCTCGTCCACAACGGTAAACAGCAAGGAGAAAAATCATGACTCGTAGACGAACGTCTCGCGTTGCCATGGCGGCGATCGTGACCGCGGCGTTGATCGCGCTACCCGGCACCATCGCCAGCGCGAGCGGCAACAGCAGCAACGACCTCGAAGTGACAGGGGGTGAGGAGAATGCTCCGCCATGGGCTCCCGACTCAGCTCTCCAGGAGAGACTGACTCTGCCGCCCATCACTCAGGAACTCCTGGACGCTGCATCGGCGATAGACAAGCTCGGCAGCGGCGATCCTCGCTACAACACGGTCGAAGTTCTCCCCGATCGAAGTGGTCTGGTCACATGGTGGCACGGAGAGCCCAGCGCAGAGCTCGCCGCGTATGCCGAAGCAAGCGACGTATCCGTCGCCTTCGCCGAAAGCACATACCTCCCGGCGGACCTTCGCCGCATTGCGGCAGCATTGCTCTCGGACCCGACATCCGGTGTAGTTGCTGCTTCTATTCCAAAGGATGGTTCGGCCGTAGAAGTCCGGGTGACGGAGTCGGCTCGCCAGGTCACCGCACCTCCCAGCGATGTCGCTGGTGTTCCGATCGAGGTGGCTGGCGTCGGGGACATCGTCCCCTTCGCTCGCCAGAATGACATCTACGCCATGGGTGGCGCACGAATATATCGCTTCACCGGCACTACCATCGATGCCGGGTGCTCGTCTGGCTTCCCCGTCCAGCAACCGTCAACCGGGTACAAGGGCGTAGTCACGGCGTCCCATTGCGGCGATGTCGGCAGCCAATGGGTGCGCTGGCCGAACAGCACAGGGAGCACCGTCTACGCGTACGGCAACAACGGCTCGATGGTCGCGCGGATCCCCAGCTACGACGGAGCAATCATCCAAACAACATTCAATAACCCCGGCTTCTATGTGTCCGCTTGGGACAGCGCCACCTACACCGCCCTGAACGGTGTCGCGTTTGTTCCAGTCGGCGCAGAAATCTGTTACTCAGGGTCAACGACCGGCTTGGTTTGCGGCAACATCGTGCAAGAGACGGGATACCCATACAACCTGTCCGGCGTGGGAGCCGTGACCGGTGTGCGCACGGTGCAGTCGTCGGGGGCGATCGCCGCTGGGGAAGGTGATAGCCTCGGGCTTTCGCCGTTGAGTGGCTTGCGGGTCGTGTTGTAAAGATGGAAAGTGCTCCTGATCTGGGAGAATTGGAATTGCTTAGAGACCAGTTCACCGAGTTCGAGGAGCACCTTCAA
>NZ_JBFECU010000034.1:0-1966 GCF_041379855.1 Microbacterium sp. BWT-B31 | reverse complement strand
ATCATCGAGCTGCACCGCCGCCTCGCCCGCGGCTACCGCAACCGGCACAACTACCGCCTCCGCATGCTCCTCGCCGCCGGCGGCCTCACCCCATGACCCCCACCAGATGTCCGAAGAGCCACGTATCCGCCCTCACGTGACACGCGGTTCCTGCGGGGCAGGCGTATGAAGTGTTGAGGGACGAAGAGCTGCCGCATCGGTGATCGAGGCGATCGTCGCGCACTGGACGCTCAACGCCATCAAACGCGGTCTGCCGAAGATCGCCATGGTCATCGACGAGGCACCGCAGATCTGCCCGCTCCCGCGCCTGCGCGAGCACATCGGCCTCATGCGCTCCTACGGCTGCCACTTCACCGTCGCTGCCCAGCACTCCACTCAGTTCACGGCGCGCTTCGGTGAAGCCGAGAGCAAGGCGCTCCTCCAGGTGTTCCTCGGCACCGGAGTCCTCATCGGCGTCGGCGCGATCGAGAAGGACATCCTCGAGCAGGCCGCGTGGGCGGAACCGCCGACGGAACGTCAGGTTGCGTCCTGGGATGCCTCAGGCCGCGAGAGCCGATCCGCAGATCGCGTCGAGCTGCACGGCGCGGAGCTGCTGCCCCGCCACCAGGGCGAAGGGAGGCTCCTCATCCGCGGCCGGAAAGGCTCGTTCGTGCGGCTGATCGACTACACGGAGATGATCGCGTGATGGTGTTGCCCGGCGGAACAGCGGTACAGCGCGCGGGATCGGGTCAGTCGACCTTCCCACGCCCCTCCGCCTCCCAGGTGTCGAACAGCGCTCGCACCTCACCCTCGGTGAGCGGGCGTGCCGTGCGCGTGACGTAGAAATCGACGAAGCGGCGTACGTCGGACGGGAAGTAGACGGGGCCATTCGGTCCCATGGCGTGGGCCTTCAACATCATGTATTCGTGAAAGCGGCTCATGCGGTCGCCGAGCACGCCATTGAGGAGTTCCTCCGAATAGCCGAGCTCGTGGTCGGGCTCGGGCAGCGGATCTGCGGCGTGCGATGTCATAGTTCAATCATCACTGTCCCGGTGCTCCCGCCTACCCACCGGCACACAGCATCGCCAGACTGCGGCTTAGGCCTCCGGTCCTCAGCAGGACGCTCGTACAACATGGCGAGGAAGAGCGCGAAACGGGACTCCGGGTACCACCGCTCGACTTCGTTGAACCAACCGTGCGGTTGATTCGGGCCTGCAACTGGTTTCGATCTAGCCGGTGAAGCTATGGTGAGTTGGCGTTAGTCTGATGCATCCAAGTTGTTCGACGGATCTACGCCGTGATTGCGCTCAAATCGCTCAACGTCAGCCATTCGGCGAGACCAATACTGCATGATCACCGTGTCGTCAAGGCTGAGAAGATTGATCTGACGGCCTCCCTCGAGATCCCATCGGACTCCGTTAGTTGCCCAGGCCTCTGAGTCAGGATCAGCATGTAGGCACTCCGACACAGCTGCGACAGCGTCAGGGAAATGCCTCGCCACGACAGTGCGATTCGTTCTATCGTCTCCAGGGAGAGTGTCTGAAACGCGGAAGGAAAACTCCGCAACCTCGCCCCCGAGTTCGCCCACAGAAACTAACGGGAGAGAAACGGGAAGATTGGTAGCGCCGCCTTTGCGACGCTGCTTCTCCCACCCTAGAAGTTCAAAGACTCGGGGAAACTCATCGTATCGAATGGGCCAGTTCAATCCGTTCAGTGTTGTCAGTACTGGTCGAATCTCACTCGCGCTCAATACGCGAAAATCTCCCACGGCGATCCCTTCAATAAAGCCACAATTTCGGTGGGCTCAGTACACCCCATGCCAGGCGGGAATATCGAGCACGCTGACCGGTGGCTTGAGAGGATCTAGCCTCGATCTTTCATCGGGCCGTTGATCGGGGGTGTTCGGCGTCGTTGCCGGGGGTGTGGTGCTGATTCTGCTGTGAGGGTACGACAATGGCCGCGTGGCGCTGCGGTGGCGGGTCTCCGG
>NZ_JBFECU010000033.1:0-2145 GCF_041379855.1 Microbacterium sp. BWT-B31 | reverse complement strand
CAGCGAGCCGCAAGCTACCCCGCCTGGCTGCACCACTACAATCACCATCGACCCCACACCGGCATCGGAGGCCAAGCACCCATCGACCGCGTCCACAACGTCAATGGGAAGAACACCTAGCATCCGCTGCACGACCTTCGCATTCGCGCCGGCGCTGATGGCAAGGCTGGCGGCCGTGTGTCGTAGATCGTGCGGAGAGATCCGCGGGAACAACGGGTCCTCCCTCATTGCGCGCCGCACGGCAGCGGCGAACCACCCGTCCTGAGAGTTCGGGAGGTTCATGGGGGCATCGCCGGTTCCGAACAGGAATGACTCCGGTGCCTTGCCCACCACCGTCCCGTGCACGACTTGATCGAGGAACGCGGGGTACGGGACTGAACGCGAAGCATGCGACTTCGTCGAGCCCACGTGGACAGTCCCGTTGACCATCACGGCGTTCTCCTGCACGAATACGCGCCGTCGCGACGAGTTCAGGTCACGCACGCGCAATCCACTCATTTCACCCCAGCGGAGCCCGGTGTAGGAGAGAAAGTAGACGACCTCCGGGTACCGGGCCGTCGCCGCGAGTCTCTCCACCTGAGCGTGCGACAAGTACACCCGCCGCTTCGGAGGCTTCTTCGGGAGCCTCATGCCGCGAACGGGATTCTCGGCGAGCCTCCGATCGCGGACGGCGACATCGAGAATCGCGGAAAGGATGCCGTGCGCTCGGATCACGGAGACCGCTCCGATGAGGTCGGTCAACTCTGTCACCCAGGCGCGGGCATCGCTATAGCGCACATCGCCGATCTGAATGGCTCCCCAGCGCGGCTCGACACGACGCGGGCCGAGATCGCAGAGGCGCTCGAGGTACCGCCGCTCACTGTGTACAACGGGCTCGAGAAGCTGCTCGCTGCCAAGCTGATCATCGCCGACCCGCCACGCGACGTTGCGGTGCGGGGGCAACGGGTTCGGTACAGCGTTGACGATGCCGCGGTGACCGAGATGGTGATGCGGCTGAATCAGGTGCTGGGGGAGTTCTAGTTCGGGCCACGGTCCCGGCACCCGGCAGATGGCCCGCACGTATCTCGAATCGATCGGACTTGATTGGCGTTGGCGCCGGCTGCGATCACGCACCGAGTGTCGTGATGCGCAAGAACGGACAACTCCCTTCCGGCCAGAGGCCATAGCAGGTTCGTTCCTCGCAGCCTGCGTAGAGCGCGCCGAGAGCTCATCCTGTGATCGACTCGCGCCGATCGCGGTCGCCAGTTATGCGTCTACGGTTGGGGCGTAGCGCGAGACCGTATACACAGGGTGCCGGCTCGACCCAGCACGGGTGTCTCTGCCCACCGAAGGCTCCTCGTGCCGTTGGCCGGTATCCTTCCGACGGGTGTCACGCCATGGCGTCCTCTCGATGACCGTACCAGGGGTCTACCATCGGTCAGCCCTGACTAACGCGTGTAGTCCCGTTGCTCGTGTGCGGACTCGGCGGAATCTGGTGCCGCATTGGGTGCTCGGTTGGTTGGGGCGGTTCAACGGCAGACAGGTGATGGTAGGTCTGCATCAACGCCGAGAAACGGTGGAAGATCGACAGGCTAGCCCATCCATTGCTCCAGTTGACGCTAGAGGCGACCTCCCACACGGTGCCTCCAGTTGCGGTGAATGCATCGCATATCTGGGCGTTTCGGGTCATGTGGTGAGCATGGGTGTCACCGATTCGCTCGTTCACGCCGGAAAAGCGATAGCCGTGGCCGGGCAGACCCTCCGCCGCATTGAGGGGTACTAGATCCTCCAAAGACGTCAGGTAATCGGCGACTGCGTTGCCACTGACTGCCTTCCCGCCAAGCCCGATTCCAGGGAAGCGTGTCGGAAGGAGATGGTCACCGAGCATGAGCAGGCCTTCGTCGGCGAAGTAGAAGCAGCAGCTCCCGTCGGTGTGACCGGGTGTCGAGATGACACGGCCGACCCGGCCCGGGATATCGAGCAGATCACCATCGGCAACCACATGATCTACGTGAATTCCCTTCGCGCGGTGCGTGGCACGGTCTAACCTCGGGCTTTCATGGTGGGGCGGGCTGAGTGCCGTGTGGTGAATGGGGAAAGTGCTCCTGATCTGGGAGAATAGGACTTGTCTAGAGTTCAGATTCACTCAGTTCGAGGAGCACCTTC
>NZ_JBFECU010000032.1:0-2232 GCF_041379855.1 Microbacterium sp. BWT-B31 | reverse complement strand
TGTTGGAGGCGGCTGAGCCGTTGGAGGGCCGTTTCCAGGGTGCGGGGCGTTCCGCTTTCGACCGGTTCAAGGGTCGCACCGATGCGATCTCGGGCGAGTTGAAGGCGTCGCTGGACGGGGTGCTGGCCGGTATCGGCGGGATGAACCGGTCGTTCCTGGAGGGCGAGGCGGCGATGGTGGATCAGACGCAGTCGGCCGAGGCGGGCTCCGCGTTCGATGCCGCCCGGTTCGGTGCCGGCCGCTGACCCGCGAGAGACGAAAGGACGCATCATGGCGAACCAGGGTGACCGTCGCGACTACGACATCGCGGCATCCCAGAACGCGCAGGACAACTTCAACCGCGTCGCCGCGCAGCTGGAGGCGCTGATCGATCAGCGCGACCGGGACGTGCAGGCGGCGATGGCCGATTACACCGCCGAGGGCGTGTCCGAGGACTACCGTGCGAAGGAGCTGCGGTGGAAGAACGCGGCGGCCGAGGTGAAGGGGATCATCTCCACGCTGCGGTCGTCGCTCGAACGCAACGACGAGTCGGCGCAGGACGCCCTCCGCAAGGCGCGGTCCGCGGTCGAGTCGATCGGCTGACCCAGGACTGATCCGGAAACATGACGGGGTGGAGAATCGATCCAACCGGGGTCAAGGACGTGCTCACCAAGGTGAACAAGCATGCCAAGGCGCTCGGTAAGTCGCTGACCAGTCTCGGTCCCGCTTTGGAGGGCGGGGTGACTGCGGCGCAGTCGCCCGCGATCGCCGAGGCGATCCAGGCGTACTTCGAGCAGGAGGAGGGCCCGCGCATCCAGGGCATGAATGCGCGGATCAGCGCGGCCGCGTCCGGCGCGGTTGCGGCGACGCAGGCGTACATCGCGAGCGACCTGGAGATGGCCGCGAACGCGCAGTCGTCCGCCGTCGCCGCGATCTCGCCGCCGCAGCCGCCGAGGAGAGTGCGCTGATGCCGTCGCCGATCGACCCCTCCGCGATCCCCGGCAAGGACCTCGACCCCGCCGCGATCGAGGCGAACGCCCGCACCGTCGGCAGGATCGCCGAATCGGTGCGCGACCACGGGTCGAGCGTTCAGACCTCGTGGCAAGGCATGGCGGGGGTGTATCAGGCGCCCGAGTCGGACACGCTGCTCGGGCTGATGCAGCCGGTGTCGTCGCAGGCGACCGAGACCGGCGACAACCTCGACACGGTGTCAGCGGCGCTGATCCAGTTCGCCGAAGACGTTCGCCCGATCAAAGCCGAGCTGGACCGGCTGCGTGCCCAGGCGCAGACGTTCGTTAACACGACCGTCGCGCACGGGGTGCAGGTGCGTGAGCTGAACCCGGCGTGGGTGAGCACGCAGGGCTTCTACGGCACGGCTTACCCGACTGCACCCTCCGCGTACTCACCGTATTCGGGGTCGTCGACGAGCGTCACGACATCGCACGCCGACATCCCGCAGTACCGGAACGTCACGAAGCAGTGGCATGAGGACCAGGGTGCGGTCGACCGCAACAACGAGTTGATCGCCGCGGTCAACGCGCAGCAGGTGCTGCTGTGGGAGGCCGAGCGGGCCTGCGCGAACAAGATCCGCGCCCTGTACGGCGCGGCCGCACTGCACTCGTACCAGTCCGAGAACGACCCGAACGGGTACGGCCTGGACGAGATCCCCGAGGGTACCGAGATGCCGTGGGGCGCGCCCGTGGAGCGCACCGAGGGGTGCGGCGAGGCGACGTTCAACTTCGTCGTGAAGGACTTCCTGTGGGAAGGGATCGCGGTCGGCGGTGTGTGGGGCACCATCCAGGGCCTCGGCACGCTCGTGCTCGGCTACAACCCCGCCACCGGCGACTGGTTCTCATCCGACGCGTACGGCGCCGCGTGGGGCGGGCTCGGCATGCTCGCCGCAGGCGTGGTGATCGCCTCCACCCCGCCGCTGAACATCCTCAAGAGCATCGACGACACCATCGAGGCCTTCGGCGGCGACGGCTTCCTCCCCGACCCGATCGACGACTTCGCCGACGCCGCCGACGACGCGCTGCTGAACACCGGCAAAGCGCTCATCGCGTGGGACAAATGGGCAGACGACCCCGGCACCGCCCTCGGCGAATCCCTGTTCAACCTCGCGACCATCTTCATCCCCGCCGGCGCGGCGGTCACCAGCGTCAAGACCGCGGGCACCGCGGCATCCGTGCTCTCCAAGATGGCCCGCGTGGTCGACCTCATCGACCCCGGCGCGTGGGCCGTGAACGGATCCCT
>NZ_JBFECU010000031.1:0-4084 GCF_041379855.1 Microbacterium sp. BWT-B31 | reverse complement strand
GGAGACCCGCCCCCGCAGCGCCACGCGGCCCGTCGTCGTACCCTCATGCCAGAATCAGCGACACAACCCCGACAACGACGCCGAGCAGCCCCGATCAACAGCCCGATGAAAAATCGAGGCTAGGCATCGCTGAATCTCGTCGTGGAAGTCTTCGGGATAGTGGGCGCCCTGCGGATCAGCTTCGGAGAGAAACAGCCGGCATGTCTGAATCAACCAGTCCGTACTTTGACCGCTCACGAGTGGCCACACCATATGGCTGTCAGCCAACTCCTCGATGAACTCGCCGAGCATTGCATCGAGCAGTGCTGTTGAGTGCGCGACCCGACCGATCGCGGTGTACAACTCGACCGGTAGTTGCGTGTGCCACGCGATAGCGGACTCAACCTCATCCATGGCGCGAGGCTATCGCCTCGAGACGCAACTGGCGGCGACAAGATTCGTGACACCAAGGACGGCGCTGGTCGGCCATCCATAAACGGGCAATGCCCGCAGGACGCGGCTCGCGGGCGGACTTAAGCGCGCACGATTGCGATCCGTGAATTGGGCATTGCCCGGTGAAGGCCCGTCGCATGCAACTCTCAGCACGCTCGTTCTGATCCCCGGCCGGGTGTTGCACACGACTGCCGGCGCGATCCGTTCGGTCTCCATGCGCCTTGAAAGAATGACGCAAGGGGTCCTGGACGCTATGGCAGATATGGAATACCGGCGCCATCGACCTCGACGTCATATCCCCGAGATCGCAGGAACTCGCGCATTGAAGCAACCCTCCGGCGCTCTGAGTCACCCTGTGGCGGCCCGACGTGGACAGCGGTAATCGGCAACGGCAATGGGCTGGTACCAGCTATGGCGGCCTGGAGCCCTTTTTCGGGGTCGCTTATGGTGCCATGGAGCTTCACGAACGGCACGATTCCACGAGCTGTCGGCCGATAGTGAGTAGTCGTCGACTCTTGTTTCATGACTACGACCCGGACCTCACTCTCCGCACGGAACGCGGGGTGCTTTAGCGCAGCGACAAGCATGGACAGGTTCTGCTCGAGGAGCGACGCAGGTTCGTGGTCGTGCCGTATGGCTTGCGAAATGAGTTTGTCCTGGGAGACCAATTCGTCTAGCAACTCCCTAATGTATGCGTCCTGGTCTTCGCGCTCGTAGACCACCTCCAGCCAGAGGGGTAGAGCCTGGCGCGGCGACGGCCCTCCACTACGATCAGCGTCGTGGAGCAGGCTCAACGCGTCGAGGCCCACAGCACACCCGGAGGAGTCGCCGTAGTTGGCCCATTGGTTGAGGAGAAACGGTGAGGTCGAGGCGCTGAGAACGAACGGCGCGTTCTCGATCATCGAATCCTCAAGATTCTCGATCGCCCTCTGCAGGAGCTCGCTGGCGGCGGGGTCAGACCCCGCCGGAGCAGACCATCGTGATCCGACATCTTGAACCCTCGCGACTCCATACGACATCTCGCCAGCGTCGTTGAGCATCGCCGCTGAGCTCGCCCAAAGCTCGTGATTCCGGGCGATGCCGAAGCAGCCCTCAACCGACGTGTAGTGCCAGGCGGTGCCGGTAAACCACCGATGTTTGGGATACTCGTGCCATGCGTCGCCGAAAGAGAGATGTGGAACGACGCCCTTTGGATCTGGCGACTCGGCTGGGTTCACCTCCATGCAATCCACCGTATCGGTGTGCCCCGGCTTCGATCCCCCTGCGGGCAGTGCGCGCTTGCGGGTCCCGTGTGTGCGGTCTCGGTACCAGCTCAACACCCAGGCCCATCGGTGGATCGAGGCTTAGTTGTTCTCGACTGACGGATCCACGGCGACAAGGCCAGTTCTCCCTACCGCATGCTCGATCATCGTTCGTTCTTTCGCGATCAACTCCGGCATCTCATCATCTGAGATCGAGACCACACCGTCTCCGTAACGCGCGGCGGCGCGCTCACTCCGGAGTCGCTTGAGAAGCGCAAAGAATCCGTCGGGTGCATTTCCCAGGCGCTCGTTGTCGCGGAGCCACTTGTCTCGAACGTTGTGGAATGTCGTCCGTTCGGACTGGCCGAGCATCTGCGCCTGAACTGTCAGCTCGGCGGCCGAGAGCAGATTGTCGATCGCTGGGCGGAGCGCGCGCTCGTAGTACCCCTCGGCGGTTTCGAGGTAGTCATCGGCCAAGCCGAGAAGCTCCGCGTTGCGCTGCTTGTTGTACCGGAAGTCGAAGGCCACGTAGCCGCTCGCCCCCACCACTACGTACGCCAGCCATCCGCTGTCGGCATGGATGCCGACAGGCCAGAAGGCCTCCAAGCTGCTGATGTTCTCCGGCGTGACCGCCTCGCTTTTCGCTATCGGTGCCGAGGCAACGGCCCGCGCTTGAAGGGATACATCATCGTTCAACCGCACGATCGGAGTGGCGCCAACGGCGGGAGCTCGATGACTGCTTTGCCGACATCGGCCCGCGTAAGACCATCGCCGCGTCGAGTCAACTCGGCGTCCACCCATGTTGTGAACATCATCTCGACGATGTTCTCGCCGAAGGAGTCGGCCCGCTCGCCGTCCTCGTCTGTCATCAGCGGCGCAGGCTCACGGGGATCTCGAGCTGCTCATCGCGCCCTTCGATGTGTGCGTAGGCCGCAATCGTCCCGATCTCCGGCAGCCCGAGGGTCGCGTCACGAAAATGAACGACGACGGCATCCGTCGTTGCGGTGACGCTGTCTGCGAGGTAGTTCGCCTGAGTCGCGCTTTCATTGTCGAAGATCCACGCACTGATTTCGGTGCTGAACCTCACGCCGAACCGCTTGCCCCCGTTTCCGGTCGGGTCGTAGTAGTACATGCCATATCCGAAGTACTCGAGCGTTGGGGTCTCGACAGGGTCGCCGAGACCCCACGTCACCGTGACGGAGTCTGCGTCCTCTTCGACGAGGACGGATGTGACAGTTCGGAGAAGGTGCGATGCTGACATGATCTCCTCGTAGGTTCGCTTCTGGTTCAGGCCACGTATTGCAACAGCGCGATGCCGGTACCCATGATCGTCGCGAGGCCCACAAGTGCCGCGCCGATCACCTTCGCCCGGGTCCAGAAGGGCCTCGTCGCATCTTCGCGAGGAATCGTGACAGTGCCACCCTCGGCGGCCTGAGCGATATGGACACGATTTCCTCGGCCATTGATAACGAAGCTCACGGCGTTGGCGGCCTGGGCCGGGGTGGGTAGCGACTGCCCGGCCGGCGTGCTGGAGCGAAGCTCGGCGATGAGTTCGGCGAGGCGGGTTCGGATCTGGTCGAGCACACCCTCAAGTGCGACGGTGCTGACGCTCCAGTACAGGTCAGTGATGTGGCCGTTCAGGTCGCCTGTCATGTTCATGTAGCTGACGAGATCTGGAGCCCCGGGAGGCAGCAGCTTCACTACCCTGTCGCCTCTCTGCTGGTCAACCATGCCGCGAATTTCTCGTACGCCCATGCGCAGCGGGACGACCTCTTTGATCTCGTCTCGGGCAAAGTCAGGGATGTCGAGCGCGCCGATGGTTTGATGCCGGATGATCCCACCCGGGACCGATCCGTCGATCTGGAGAGGTGCGTGCACGGACCGGTACGACGGCAGCTCGTCCTGCTTCTCGTAGCCACGGAGTTCCAGTGAGGCCCAGTCGCGTAGTTCCGCAGACCCGGCGTTGCCGCCCAGCAGAATGAGCTTGCGCAGCAGCGTGTCGAGGGGCTTCTCGTCGATAAGGTCGCGTTCGATCTGCGCCATGAGGTTTCCGCGTTTGTTGCTCACGCTTGAAGTATCTCGTCAGGTCCCGACACCCGCGGTCGCGACGCAAGGTGAATAACCATCGGTTGGCCGCTGCAATAATCGAGAGCCCTGCGCTTGCAGTACGCGGCGGCTCCGGCGAACGAATCGCACCACGTCACTGGGTGACGGTGCTTCGGCTCGAGAGCGTGGCGGTCCACCCGCCACGTGAGCAGCGTCTCACCCGTATTTCGGTAGATGCTGGGCGGGTGCGTCCCATAGCGTGGTGTCACTTCCTGCGGTTCCTCGTCGTCGTTGACGATTGAGGGCCACCGTGGGATGACCAGTTGTTTCCGCCAAGAAGCAAAGAAGAGATCCCACGATGACCC
>NZ_JBFECU010000030.1:0-5535 GCF_041379855.1 Microbacterium sp. BWT-B31 | reverse complement strand
GGAGCGTCCGTTCCTTGAGAACTCAACAGCGTGCACTTGTCAAATGCCAAATTTTATCCTCGTCCAGGCTTTTTGGTCTGGTTGAGAATTCCTTTGGATCAATTTATGGATGTCAGTGACATTCGTTTTGGTCATGGTTGAACTCGCTGCTTTCTGGTCGTTTTCCCGGCTGGTTGGTGGTATTCGTTTTTTACGGAGAGTTTGATCCTGGCTCAGGATGAACGCTGGCGGCGTGCTTAACACATGCAAGTCGAACGATGAACTCCAGCTTGCTGGGGGGATTAGTGGCGAACGGGTGAGTAACACGTGAGCAACCTGCCCCGGACTCTGGGATAAGCGCTGGAAACGGTGTCTAATACTGGATATGAGCTCCTGCCGCATGGTGGGGGTTGGAAAGATTTTTTGGTTCGGGATGGGCTCGCGGCCTATCAGCTTGTTGGTGAGGTAATGGCTCACCAAGGCGTCGACGGGTAGCCGGCCTGAGAGGGTGACCGGCCACACTGGGACTGAGACACGGCCCAGACTCCTACGGGAGGCAGCAGTGGGGAATATTGCACAATGGGCGGAAGCCTGATGCAGCAACGCCGCGTGAGGGATGACGGCCTTCGGGTTGTAAACCTCTTTTAGCAGGGAAGAAGCGTGAGTGACGGTACCTGCAGAAAAAGCACCGGCTAACTACGTGCCAGCAGCCGCGGTAATACGTAGGGTGCAAGCGTTATCCGGAATTATTGGGCGTAAAGAGCTCGTAGGCGGTTTGTCGCGTCTGCTGTGAAATCCCGAGGCTCAACCTCGGGCCTGCAGTGGGTACGGGCAGACTAGAGTGCGGTAGGGGAGATTGGAATTCCTGGTGTAGCGGTGGAATGCGCAGATATCAGGAGGAACACCGATGGCGAAGGCAGATCTCTGGGCCGTAACTGACGCTGAGGAGCGAAAGGGTGGGGAGCAAACAGGCTTAGATACCCTGGTAGTCCACCCCGTAAACGTTGGGAACTAGTTGTGGGGTCCATTCCACGGATTCCGTGACGCAGCTAACGCATTAAGTTCCCCGCCTGGGGAGTACGGCCGCAAGGCTAAAACTCAAAGGAATTGACGGGGACCCGCACAAGCGGCGGAGCATGCGGATTAATTCGATGCAACGCGAAGAACCTTACCAAGGCTTGACATATAGAGGAAACGGCTGGAAACAGTCGCCCCGCAAGGTCTCTATACAGGTGGTGCATGGTTGTCGTCAGCTCGTGTCGTGAGATGTTGGGTTAAGTCCCGCAACGAGCGCAACCCTCGTTCTATGTTGCCAGCACGTAATGGTGGGAACTCATGGGATACTGCCGGGGTCAACTCGGAGGAAGGTGGGGATGACGTCAAATCATCATGCCCCTTATGTCTTGGGCTTCACGCATGCTACAATGGCCGGTACAAAGGGCTGCAATACCGTGAGGTGGAGCGAATCCCAAAAAGCCGGTCCCAGTTCGGATTGAGGTCTGCAACTCGACCTCATGAAGTCGGAGTCGCTAGTAATCGCAGATCAGCAACGCTGCGGTGAATACGTTCCCGGGTCTTGTACACACCGCCCGTCAAGTCATGAAAGTCGGTAACACCTGAAGCCGGTGGCCTAACCCTTGTGGAGGGAGCCGTCGAAGGTGGGATCGGTAATTAGGACTAAGTCGTAACAAGGTAGCCGTACCGGAAGGTGCGGCTGGATCACCTCCTTTCTAAGGAGCTTCTGGCACTCTTCGGGGTGTCCAGGCGCCGGGTCAGCACCGTTCGTGTGCTGCCGGTTAGCTCATGGGTGGAACATTTGACGAGGCCCTCATCGGGGTTCTTCTTGCTTAGTACGCTGCTTCGGCGGTGGGAACGGTGGGGAGGGTTGTTGGTGGGGGCGTGCACGCTGTTGGGTCCTGAGGGACCGGGCGCCGGCTTTCGGGCTGGTGGCTGTTTCCTTGTGGGCTCATCTTTGTGGCTGCCTGTTGGTGGTTGCGGGGTGGGTGCCGCCCGTACTTTGAGAACTACACAGTGGACGCGAGCATCTTCGAGATGACCCTTCGGGGTTGTCTCGTGAAAGATGATCTTAAAGATCATTAGTCAATTTCGATTGACGATTCAACTCATGTGATTTCAAGTCTTTAAGAGCAAACGGTGGATGCCTTGGCATCTGGAGCCGAAGAAGGACGTAGCAATCTGCGATAAGCCTCGGGGAACTGATAAGCAAGTTTTGATCCGAGGGTGTCCGAATGGGGAAACCCCGCTGGGCGGCGTGCCGACCCAGTGACTCCCGCCTGAATATATAGGGCGGGTAGAGGGAACGCGGGGAAGTGAAACATCTCAGTACCCGCAGGAAGAGAAAGCAACCGCGATTCCGTGAGTAGTGGCGAGCGAAATCGGAACAGGCTAAACCTAGCGTGTGTGATAGCCGGCAGGCGTTGCACGTTGGGGGTTGTGGGACTCTCCTGATCACTCTGCCGAGTGGTCGACGTGACAGAAGCGTATAGACGAATGGTCTTGAATGGCCAGCCAGAGCGGGTGCGAGCCCCGTAGTCGAAATGCGTGTTCTGGCGTGGAGTGTATCCCAAGTAGCACGGGGCCCGAGAAATCCCGTGTGAATCTGTCAGGACCACCTGATAAGCCTAAATACTCCCAGATGACCGATAGCGGACAAGTACCGTGAGGGAAAGGTGAAAAGTACCCCGGGAGGGGAGTGAAATAGTACCTGAAACCGTTTGCTTACAAACCGTTGGAGCCTCCTTAGTAGGGGTGACAGCGTGCCTTTTGAAGAATGAGCCTGCGAGTTAGCGATACGTGGCGAGGTTAACCCGTGTGGGGTAGCCGTAGCGAAAGCGAGTCTGAATAGGGCGATTCAGTCGCGTGTCCTAGACCCGAAGCGAAGTGATCTATCCATGGCCAGGCTGAAGCGACGGTAAGACGTCGTGGAGGGCCGAACCCACTTAGGTTGAAAACTGAGGGGATGAGCTGTGGATAGGGGTGAAAGGCCAATCAAACTTCGTGATAGCTGGTTCTCTCCGAAATGCATTTAGGTGCAGCGTTGCGTGTTTCTTGCCGGAGGTAGAGCTACTGGATGGCCGATGGGCCCTACAAGGTTACTGACGTCAGCCAAACTCCGAATGCCGGTAAGTGAGAGCGCAGCAGTGAGACTGTGGGGGATAAGCTTCATAGTCGAGAGGGAAACAACCCAGACCACCAACTAAGGTCCCTAAGCGCGTGCTAAGTGGGAAAGGATGTGGAGTTGCTCAGACAACCAGGAGGTTGGCTTAGAAGCAGCCACCCTTGAAAGAGTGCGTAATAGCTCACTGGTCAAGTGATTCCGCGCCGACAATGTAACGGGGCTCAAGCACGCCACCGAAGTTGTGGCATTGACATTATTGGTAGGCCTTCGTGGTCCAGCCGTGTTGATGGGTAGGAGAGCGTCGTGTGGCCAGCGAAGCGGCGGTGTGAACCAGCCGTGGAGGCCACACGAGTGAGAATGCAGGCATGAGTAGCGAAAGACGTGTGAGAAACACGTCCTCCGGAAGACCAAGGGTTCCAGGGTCAAGCTAATCTTCCCTGGGTAAGTCGGGACCTAAGGCGAGGCCGACAGGCGTAGTCGATGGACAACGGGTTGATATTCCCGTACCGGCGAAGAACCGCCCCAATCAATCCAGTGGTGCTAAGAGTCCTAGCCGGCATGCAGCGGATCCCTTCGGGGTGAGGCGGTGCCTGGTGAACGCTCGACCCCATGCTGGTGCGGTTAGCGTGTTAACAGGTGTGACGCAGGAAGGTAGCCCAACCCGGGCGATGGTTGTCCCGGGGCAAGTGCGTAGGCCGAGGGATAGGCAAATCCGTTCCTCATTCAGGCTGAGACACGATGCGGATGAAAAGTGGGTGATCCTATGCTGCCAAGAAAAGCATCGACGCGAGGTTCTAGCCGCCCGTACCCCAAACCGACTCAGGTGGTCAGGTAGAGAATACCAAGGAGATCGAGAGAATCGTGGTTAAGGAACTCGGCAAAATGCCCCCGTAACTTCGGGAGAAGGGGGGCCATCCACTTATACGGACTTGCTCCGGAAAGGGTGTGGTGGCCGCAGAGACTAGTGGGTAGCGACTGTTTACTAAAAACACAGGTCCGTGCCAAGTCGCAAGACGATGTATACGGACTGACGCCTGCCCGGTGCTGGAAGGTTAAGAGGACCGGTTAGCCGCAAGGCGAAGCTGAGAATTTAAGCCCCAGTAAACGGCGGTGGTAACTATAACCATCCTAAGGTAGCGAAATTCCTTGTCGGGTAAGTTCCGACCTGCACGAATGGCGTAACGACTTCCCAACTGTCTCAACCGCGAACTCGGCGAAATTGCATTACGAGTAAAGATGCTCGTTACGCGCAGCAGGACGGAAAGACCCCGTGACCTTTACTACAGCTTGGTATTGGTGTTCGGTGTGGCTTGTGTAGGATAGGTGGGAGACTTTGAAGCGGATACGCCAGTATTCGTGGAGTCGTTGTTGAAATACCACTCTGGTCACTCTGGATATCTAACTTCGAACCGTGATCCGGTTCAGGGACAGTGCCTGGTGGGTAGTTTAACTGGGGCGGTTGCCTCCCAAAAAGTAACGGAGGCGCCCAAAGGTTCCCTCAACCTGGTTGGCAATCAGGTGGCGAGTGTAAGTGCACAAGGGAGCTTGACTGTGAGACTGACAGGTCGAGCAGGGACGAAAGTCGGGACTAGTGATCCGGCAGTGGCTTGTGGAAGCGCTGTCGCTCAACGGATAAAAGGTACCTCGGGGATAACAGGCTGATCTTGCCCAAGAGTCCATATCGACGGCATGGTTTGGCACCTCGATGTCGGCTCGTCGCATCCTGGGGCTGGAGTAGGTCCCAAGGGTTGGGCTGTTCGCCCATTAAAGCGGTACGCGAGCTGGGTTTAGAACGTCGTGAGACAGTTCGGTCCCTATCCGCTGCGCGCGTAGGAAGTTTGAGAGGATCTGACCCTAGTACGAGAGGACCGGGTTGGACGAACCTCTGGTGTGCCAGTTGTACTGCCAAGTGCACCGCTGGTTAGCTACGTTCGGGATGGATAACCGCTGAAAGCATCTAAGCGGGAAGCCGGCCTCAAGATGAGACTTCCATACCCTACGGGGTGAGAGGCTCCCAGCCAGACGACTGGGTTGATAGGCCAGATGTGGAAGCGTGGCAACACGTGCAGCTGACTGGTACTAATAAGCCGATGACTTGAAAACACCCCCACCCCCTTTTCGTGGGTGGGGCATGAAACTTTGCTTGCGTCCACTGAGTGGTTCCCGATGTACGGTCGGTAACCAAAACCACACCCCCACCCCCTTTTCACGGGTGGGTCGCGTGTGACGACGAGAACATCAACACACGTTCCGGCGGCCATAGCGAGAGGGAAACGCCCGGTCCCATTCCGAACCCGGAAGCTAAGCCTCTCAGCGCCGATGGTACTGCAGGGGAGACCCTGTGGGAGAGTAGGACACCGCCGGACACCCCCTTAACACGAATGGCCACCCCCACCGGGTGGCCATTCGCGGTTAAC